>JAHFFM010000056.1 GCA_023247935.1 Candidatus Omnitrophota bacterium
CTGGTACATTTTAGTCCCCTATCCGACAGTAACACTTTAAATCATAACTCAATTAAAATAAAAGAGATATGAAATTCTACTGACTGATTTACTGTCCGACTACTGTCAGATTTAGTGTCTTATAACAAACCGGTTATTTGGCTTTATCAACCTCAAAATCGGCCTCGCTGGCCGCTATCCCTCGCTTTGCTACTATTGACCTTCGCATAAATAATAGGACTTTGGCCGGACGATTTTGGGCTGCGACTGCGTCGTTCGTCGTCGGCATAGTCCCCGCTATGCCTCCTTCTCTCTCCTTGTCTCGCTCCAAAATCCTCTCGTCCAAATTTCCTATTATTTATGCGAAGGTCAATAAATACGCCAAAGTAGGGACTTGGGGAGAAGATATGTTTAATTTATCTCTCTGCTCGGACAAATCTTTCAATGAACTCGTCATTATTTTTTCAGATGTTTCTTGATGGATATCAATCGTCCAAAATATCCGTGCCTTGCTTGAGAGTACCGCTAAACTTTTCTACGACGTAGCCTGGAAGCATAAGCGCATGCTCAATTTTCTGGTTGGTGTTCGTGACGCACGAGAGATGACCCTTTTTTCTTCGGGACTGAGTCCCGTATAGTATATGAGTAAAAACGGTTGCTTGCCACGGTTGCTTTCGTAGCTGAATTATATATCTTAATTGGAAAGAAAAATTAACAAAGAGGCCTAAATAAACCTTTATTCATGAAACAATCAGAATCGGGCCAAATTGCTTTTAATTCAATTAAGGCTCTTTGCTTGGAAGGTGCTGGCATTAAATTCAACTGGACCAGCTTAGCCTCACATCTCCCCGGAGCTGTGTTGATTGCCGAAATTAAAGGCTCAACTAAGTATCTTGGTGCCCATCCAAGCATATGGTAATCCAAAGTTTGAATTTGAATCGCCAGTCCAGTCGCTGGATTTGTTAATTCAACAGTAACAATAAGTTTATCATTATTTCTTAACTGCAAAAGTTTTTTCTCGGCATCAGTATTCACATGAGAAAGGCCGTGTAGAAAAAAACGACAATGGAAAAGTCCATCCTTATGGTTTTTTTTAATTTTCGGAAATACCTCAAAATTGTCGGTTGCACGATAACCTCCATCAACTGACAAAATCTCGATCGGATCTGGGTTATCTTCCATATCAAGAAGTCTCAAGTAATCAGCAAAATCTTTTCTGTCAGAAGTTAAGACTCGATTTTGAAATAATGGGAATAGGGTCGAAGATGTGTAGCGCTGGTTCAGCTTGGGAAAATCCAATAGTGGCTCAAAACCTGTCTCTTTTTGAGCAACTTCAGCGCCATGGATATAGCAAAATTGATATCGCGCCTTAGAATCAGTATCTAGCCTACCCACGGGATACCAACCTCTGGCATTTTTTTTATCTTGCCATGCTAAATATAGAGTCCTGTCAGACATATCAAATTTCCTTTAAAACACCTAAATTATACCATACCAAATCAACAGTAAAGCTTTTAGCAATGTCACTCATCCAGTCGCGTGGCACCCTTTCAACGATCCTTGCAACCGCCCTCTTGTTCAACAAATCTAGTTTTTTAAGCGCCGGTCCAATTATTGAGGGGTATGCATCATTGGCTCTTCTCACCAACTCAATCGGATTAAAGCCACAATTGTCTGTCTTCTCCCAAAAAATTGCTCCTTCCGCTCTTTCAGAATATGCCCGCATTCCCCCCGAACTCCTCATAATAGCAAGTCTGGACTTTGCGCGGCCCTCATCTACAAGTTCGCGACCCAGAGACGATGCGTGATCAAAACTTGGCGCCAAATACCCCGACCATTTTCCATCCTTGTGTTTTCTTACCACACCCCAATTTTCGTGATGTCGATCTGTATTACCAATCAATGCGTCTAGGACCAAGTAATCAGCCATAACTCTTTTGTATTTTAAGGCTACTTCGTTAAATGTTTTGTCAAGAGCACTAAAAATATTGACAAGGGTATGATCTGATTGACGGCGCTTCTTTTCTCGATCGTAGCCCAAGACATAGCCCGCTAGGATCTGATTTCCATGATACAGGTCAGCCCCTTCGCTGAAGTTTTCGGTAGCGGACCCTTTATGACCATCAAAAACAGCTAATTTTACTTTTGCTCTGAAAATTTTTACTTCGGATGCTAGTTCCGCCGCGATCTTTTCTGACCAATGTTGGCCAACGCCCACTTGCGGATATTTAAAAAGCCAGCTTGAAAGGCTTCTATTTTTTCGGTACCAAAACTTCTTTTTGGTTCCAAGAGCCTCTTGCTCCAAAACCCACTCCGGCTGGATTGTTTCAATTGGATAAAAGTCGCTTTTGGGAGACATATCTGCTTAATTATTACATACCGGACGCCAGGGAGGTATTAGATCTCAGGCGGACTTGCTAATACACAGAACCCCATTAAGTGGGAAGGGGTTAGAACCAAATCGCTCGCTTCCGATCATTTCATTAATGGCCCAAACTTGATTCGCGCAATCCCGACACAACCCCTCCCCACCCAAGTGGGTCCGACATTCAATTTAATTCAACACGTGAAAACCTATCGGACGCTTGGTTTCAGATTGTAGCTCCGTAATTATGTTATCAGGGACCCGAATTTGCCCAAATTTTGCTTCATATTGCCCAATCTCCCTGTATAAGTGAATAAGTAGTCGCTTAGCATACTCGGGGCTTAGGCCCACCTGAGTTACAATTTCTTCCTCTTGCACACCTTCTTGTTTAGTCATGCAAAAGTTGAGAACAAAACCACAATCAGTTTTGCTAATTATTACTTTGTCTGAATAAGGCGCTGCCATAATCTATCCTCATCTTTCATTCAAATAAATTTCTTCTTCAATGAGCGCCGAAGGCGCACCTAACACGTCAAACGATCTTAACAAACTTCTTCTTACCTGCCTTCAGCAGTGCACCCTTCTTGACAGGCACCTTGGCATTGAAATCAGATATCTTTTGCCCGTCAATGGACACAGCGCCTTGTTCGATCAGACGTCGCGCATCGCTTGTTGAAGACGCCGTCCCCGCCCGCCTCAAAAGATCCACAATCCAATCTCTTTCTCGGTAATTTTGTATATAAGTGTATATAAGGAATAAGGGGTCATCTTTCCTTGACTGCATGTCAAGATTTCCGAAACTTCCGCACGGCCATCGTTTCAAGACTGCTTTAGTTACTTGCAGTCAAGAAAAGACCCCTTATTGTATAAGGAGGCTCGGTATGCGTATGGTGCCCTGTATGCGATCACTTGGTCCGGCTTATTTCAATTTCATAACCTTCGAATTTAAATGCCTGTTTAATGTTGTCTATTATTCGACGTCTTTCATTTGGGAACAGGTTTTTTTTGGCATTCTTCCATCGCTTTATCGAACTAGTAAATACAACAAGGCCCACTGCTGAATCAGCAAGACTTTCAGAATCCACAAATAGTGCTTTTTTCCCTTCCTTGTATTCAAGTCCTGCTCTCCCCAGAACTCTTACAGAGAAGCCTTTATCAGATTCAATGATGCCGTGCGGCAATTTTCTGAACATGTCTTCCTCGATTAATCAACATAATGCTTGATGATTTTCGTGATTTTCTTAAGTTTTAAATTCTTCAATAGTGTTGGTAGTTCATCCCGGAGCCAGTGACTGTTGGCTCTGAGTTTAGGTTTATAAATAAAGGAATGTACCACGCCTTTAGCTCCCTGGGCAAATCGCCGTGAAAAATAAGACTCACCCTTAGTCGTCATTTGTTTCATTCCCGTCTTTGTCATGTCAAGTTTAAAAGATGATCTTTTTAGTTCTGGCAGGGGATCAAGTAGTCAAGGAGAGACTTGCCCCCCTCCGAACGAAGCGATGCGGGCATCATCCTCTGCAAGAAGAATACGCAGTGGCAATCTCCATATTTAATCCATTAACATTAAGAAAAACGGTGCCTGATATAATAAAGCCGATAAGGGTAGATGCATACTTTACAACGGTTTTAACAGGAACGCAAACCCTTCCCTATACGGGTTTGGTTTCGAAATGCTGGATGGATTTAGCGGACCATTCGTGGGTAAAAATATTCTGACCGGCCTCAACGGATAGTTCGTCTCCGGATTTTAAATCCGATAGAGACGCTATCCCTTTAAATTGAGCGCCTTTGACTTTCACGCGAAGCCATTCTTTTTTATAGGTTGAGGGGTTCACCCGGACAAGGGTGAGGGTTTGGGTATTGGCGTTGATTTCAGCGATTTTTCCGTTCAAAAATTCCGCACGGGCGCTTCCAGCCACTAAAAGACTGGTAATAGAACCTATCGCGATAACGCAAAGCAGCCTGTTCACAAATAATCTCCGCAATTTTAATTTGTCCCCAATTTAACAACTTAAGAGTGAAATAACGATGAACGTTTCATTAAATATTGTTCACACTGCCATGGCGCTCGCATTCATAGGAAATAAAACACGAAATGTCGAACCTTTACCTAAAAAACTCTCCACTTGGATTTCTCCTTTATGAGCCGCAGCAATGGATTTCGCGATGCTCAAACCCAATCCGAACCCTTTACCGCTTCTGGCGTTATCCACGCGATAAAACCGGTCAAAAACATGCGGCAAATGTTCCACGGGAATGCCCACGCCGTTATCGCAAACGTCCACCGCGATAAACCCTCTCCGCTCGTAAGAAAAGATTCGGACATATCCGTCGTTAGGCGTGTATTTGATCGCGTTTTCTATCAAATTTCTGAATAAGCGATGAACATGCTCTTGATGTCCCTCCAACGAAATGCCGCCCTTGGCTTGCATGTCGATCTGGATATTTTTGGCCTTGGCCAGAACCCCGACCTCTCGGATAACGCCATGAATCACTTTTTCCAAATCCAAACGCTTCATTTCCAATCGAAAATCATGATGGTCGAATCTGGCCAGAATTAAAAGGTTGTCTACGATGGTCTGCATTTTTTCAACTTCTTCCTGATTGCTTAAAAGCAGCCCTTCGTATTCCTCGGCGGTGCGTTTCTTTTTAAGAGTTACTTCTATTTCGCCCTTCAGCACCGTGAGCGGTGTTTTCAATTCATGCGAGACATCCTGGACAATTTGTTTTTGCGAATTAAAAGACTTTTCCAGCCTTCCCACCATTTCATTGAATGTTTCCGCCAAACCGGCGATTTCATCGTTCGTGTCCGGCACTTGAAGCCTGGCCAGATTTTCGGAGCGGACTTCCCGGATTGCGCGGATCATTTTATTAATGGGCTTGAGCGTCGCCCGGATGAAAAAAATGCTGGCCAAACCTGAAATGACGATCACAAACGGCACGCGTAAAAAAATAAGCTGCTTAAGATCCTCAAGCCGGCTCCAAACCGGGAGCAGGGACGCGATTACCTGGATATAAGCGCGGATGTCCTTGCCGTCTATAACCGCCTTTGTCAGCACCCGGGTGGGAATCAATGTGCCCTGAGGATGTTCAAACTGAGAAGTTTCGAGATAACTCCCTCCGCGCAGCATTTTTTGTTCCAATTCACGAGAGGGAAGATACTGGAATGACGTAGAAACCAAATGGCCTTTGGGGTCAAAAATATTGACGATAAAATCGGAGGATGAACCGGAAGGTGAAGAGCTTGAAACGATTTTTTTGCTCGTCAGGTCATTCGCTATTTCTTTAAACTTTCCGTCTTCGTTCTTACCGTGGTCGAATTTAAACAAATAAGCCAGCGCCCAATCAGAAGCCATTTCCAGCTTTTGTGTTTTCCAATAAGTTCTCAGCGCGTCTTCGACGCCTTCCATTTTGAGAATAAGAAACGAATCCGTTCTCTGATAAAGAATTTCACGCAGATTGTAATAAATCTGTATGGAAAAAATGGTTAGAGTCGCGACAAGAATAATGAGGTAAGAAAAAACAATTTGAAATCGAAGCGAACGAAAAAACGAAAAGTTCATAAGGTTACGCTTGCAAAATATAACCCCTTCCGCGGACGGTTTGAATCAATTTCTTTTTCGGGTCCGTGTCAATTTTATGACGCAGGTAATTGATGTAAACATCTATCACGTTTGTAGAAACGTCGAAATGGATGTCCCAAACATGCTCGGAGATCATCGTCCGTGTGACGATCTTGCCGGCATTCCTCATCAAATATTCAAGGAGCGCAAACTCTTTCATCGTCAAAAAAATTTCTTTGCCAGCGCGCTCGACTTTGTGGGTCAGAAAATCCAGCGACAGGTCTCCGACCTGATACCGTGTCGGGGATTGGTCGCTTTTTTTCCTCAAATGAGAACGGGTGCGCGCCAAAAGCTCTTCGAACGCAAAAGGTTTGGTGAGATAATCATCCGCGCCCGAGTCAAAGCCCTCCACTTTATCTTTTACGTCGTCTTTGGCAGTGAGCATTAAAATAGGCGTTTCCAAGCGAGCCTGTCTCAGTTTCTTGCACAAACTAAGCCCGTCCATCTTAGGAATCATCAAATCCAAGAGGATGAGGTCATAATCGTTGGTAGTCGCCATGAAATGTCCTTCTTCTCCGTCAAAAGCGTTGTCTACCGAATAACCTTCTTCCTTCAGTCCGCGCTTGATAAAAGAAGCTATTTTTTTGTCATCCTCAACAATTAAAATACGCATGGTTTCCTCTCTCATTTTCTTATTCTTAATCTTGAATAAAAGGTAACAAATGGGGGCTAAAGGAAAGATTAAATAAACATTAAAAAATTTTCATCTTCGGCGGGGCTCTATTGACCCACATAAAAATAAAGAGCCAAGCGGGTCCTGTCACCCAACGCATTTTTTTTATTGTCCAAAAACGCTATCATTCCTCAAAAAACCACTGGTGCGATGTGCTGTCCTTTTTGGACAATAAAAAGAAATGCATTGGGCGCCACCCGCTTGGCTCTTTATTTTTATGTGGGTCAATAAAATCTTCGAATTTGGTATGAGCTTTGGTACAATTATTTTGCAAATCATGACAAAATACCGCCGATGGTAAAATTTCTGAAACACCCGGAAACGCATCTGATGCTCCTTGGAGCCGCCGCCTGTTTGGGATTCGGTTTGGTTCTACCCACCATCACCATGAAAGAATTGGTGTTTTGGAAACACACTTTTTCTGTCTTGACCGGAATTCAAAGCTTATACCAGGAAAAGTATTATTTTCTGGCGGCCATTATTTTTGTATTTTCTATCATTTTTCCGATCGCAAAGCTGCTGACGCTGTCCGTTATTCTCTACGCCAATGTGCCGGTTGAAAAAGAACTCACTCTTTTGAAATGGCTCGGCATTCTGGGAAAGTGGTCCATGCTGGACGTGTTTGTTGTGGCGGTAATGATTGTCGTTACGAAAATATCAGGCCTGGTGAAAGCCCAAGCGCATATCGGAATTTATGTTTTTACGCTGTCCATCATGCTTTCAATGTTCGCGACCATGCGCATCGAAGGCCTGATCAAACGCCAATTAAAACAGAAACACTAGAACGCATCACCGGCCCGTGCGATATGCGAACTCGCACGCGCTATGGGAGAACCAGAAATTTGCACTGTGTTTGGCGTCTCTTTAATAGAAACCCTATTAATTTTTAAACGAGTATTCTTCTTTAGATTCATGACGCCATCAAAGATTATTTTGCTAATATTGATTAATGCTTCGAAATGAAAATCTGCAACTCCATCAGTAATTTGTTCATCTTCCTTCGATAAATCGGATAAAAGCTGTAAATATCTCCGTATTTCAAATGCATGATATTTGACCATATCAACATATTTGATATTCTTTTCACGATAACCTATGGTCAGCTTTAAACTGAGGGCTTTTCCATAATCTTCCAAATCTTTAATGGAAAGTTCCTCATCTTTAGATGCTTCTATTTTGGACACTCGTGCTTGTGAGCACCCGATCTTTTCGGCCATTGCTTTTTGAGTGAGCTTATTGTTGCATCTTAAAACAAAAAGCAATCTAGCAATGCCGCGATTCTGAAGCTCATTTAAAGCTTCATTCTTAAATTTTTCATCTTCTGAAAGGCCTCTTACCATATCCCCAACAGATTTATATTGCTTTCCCATGTTCCTCTCCTTTCAACGCTTCAACAAATTTAACAGCTTCTTTAATGTCGGCTTTTTGAGAAGTCTTATCCCCAATAGAAATCAAATACAAGGCCTTTTTCTCAAGCTCGGGATAAATATACAATCTGGTCTGTTGAAGTTTTCGCTTTTTACCACTTCCTTTTTGATCTAACGCCTTAATCCCCGCAGACTCGTGATGTATGTAACCTGCCTGAATAAACTGCGGGTGCGTTCCAACTTTCAAGGCTTGAAGATACGCGCTCAAGTTATTTATAACGGCTCCCAATTCCAGAGGATGCTTTTTTTCATAATACTTATATACTCGATCATATTTCTCGGTCGTCTCTATTACCCAGTCTGCCACAACTATTCCTTATAGGAATAATATAGCTGATAAATGGCTTTATTTCAAGGCTTAATATTCCAATATGGAATATATTATACCAACTTGTGTTAAGAGTCAATAGTTATCGTACAGTTCGTCATTTCTCGTCGACAAATGGCTGCTTAGTCTTTTGCTGGCTTTTTAATCTCTGATAAATTCGATCCACAACTATATCCGGTTGCTTTGGTGTTAGAGGCTGGAGATATTGGCTAAGATAGGGTTAGAACAATTGCTTGTTCTAACCCTTAATGTGGCTCACCGTAACGTACGGCAATTTCTCAATCAATCCCAATGTTTGGGCCTGTCATAATGCTCATAAAGTTTGTCTTCATATTCCCGGTTGATTGGAATTGTGAAATCGTATTTGGGGCTGTTTTGAATGCTTTGTTTAGGCATGCAAATGTGCATCTTGGATTCGTTCCAATTGATTTCATCCACCCACCACGGAGAAATGATTACTTTTTTTCCAGGGAGCCAATTCTTGGTATTCACCACGATGTAATGAATCGCCCAACTTGATCCGTCCACCACAAAATCATCGACGTGGCCGATAACGCCGTCTTCGGCTTGAATATGGTAACCAATCACTTCTCGGGTATTTTTTAAATGGGGGTCCCCTTTTCCTTTTCGGAGCATTTCTTTCCCGGGAATATAAGGGGCTGGCAAAGTCATGGGCGCGATAGCGCTTCCCACGTCCGCCAGCTGCCAATAAGGGCTCCAGTCATAATATTCGCTAAGCTGAATTTCATTCTGGCGCGAAACCGGCGAATCTTTATCCAGCGCAGGACTTCTTTCGACTTGGTCGCGAGTTAAACGGATGCTTAAGGTTTTATTTTTCCAGTCAGGCTCCTCGAAGGCCATCGGGGAAATCAAAACTCTTCTGCCGGGAAGCCAATGCCCTGTATCGACGACAATGTAACGGACCATCCAAAATTCATCGTCAAAATAAAATTCATGAACTTTTCCGATGTCTCCATCCGGGGCTATAATCTTATTGCCTTGCATTTCTTTTAAGCTACGAAGGATTGTCGTCATCATACTGACCTCTCTTTTTATGGCTTTCCGCTGAAGAAATAGCCCGTGACTCTCTCCTTCTTAGACAGGCCTTCTGCCTTGAATAACCCGGACCAACACGGTGATAATAGCGAGAATCAACAAAACATGAATAAAGCCTCCCATCGTGTAAGACGAAACCAGGCCCAAAAGCCACAGCACGAATAAGATTATTGAAATAGCCCAAAGCATAGAACCTCCCCCCTAATCTTAATCAACGGCATCCTGAACTTTTCGATCCACGTCTTGCGCCGTTTTATGGATATCCCGTTTGATGTCATTGCCCAACTCTTTCACGCTGCCTCTGGTCTCGCTGCTGCAACCCTGCACCGTCAACAAGAACAACGTTGAAAAAATAATGCCGACCGCGAGGACTGTATTCATCTTTCCCTCCGTTTCTTAGCATTGACTTGAAGATCATTCGCTAAAACTGTATCGCTTAAAGCCAATTCATACCGGTTTTCAATTTCTTCCCAATGAATCGCTTCAAAAAAAGCTTCAATATAATCATTCCTTTTCAAACCGTAATCCGTTACGAAAGCATGTTCAAAAACGTCCATGATTAGAATCAAATGGCAGCCAGCTAAATGTCCCATGTCATGCTCGTTGACCCAAACATTCATGAGACATTCAACGACGGGATCGTAATAAACCGCTGCCCAGCCGATCCCTCTGACGAACTTTGCCCCTTCTCTATCAAGTACTCGCCTTCCTCCAGCAATTTATTCGCGTTCTCAACATAACCTTCGTAAAGAGCGAAATGATTCTTAAGGAGCTTGTCGCTGAAACCGCCCATCCCTAATAAATGCTCAAA
>JAHFFM010000057.1:2500-10261 GCA_023247935.1 Candidatus Omnitrophota bacterium
CAGCGAGAAGATGATGGACTCTTTCAAAAAAGATAGCAATAAAGCTATGGACAGCATGAAAAAGGAAGTGAATAAGCTTTAATTGGATTTGTTTTAACCTAACGGGGCTGCTTATGGCAGCCCCGTTTTTTGTAAAGGAGGAAATGTTTTATGGGGATTCGAAAGATAGGGCTTGGTTTTTTCGCATTGATTCTGGGGTATGCTGCGGCTTGCTTGGCGGCCACACCGCAATATGAAAATTTTTCGGCAGATATGCTGCTTACTTCGTCCGGCCGGAATATTCAGGCAAAGGTTTATTTTAATAACGGAAACGTGCGCACAGAAATGTTTCAAACCATTTCCATTATTCGCCGCGATCAAAACGTAATGTGGAACATCATGCCAGCTCAAAAAATGTACATGGAACTGCAGCTTAATTTGGATCAATTGGCTCAAGCTTCACCTCAAACTCCAGGAGAGGTGGAACGGGTGAAGGTGGGGGATGAAATGATTGACGGCCGAATGACCGAGAAATTTAAAGTGACTTATGACTCCAACAAGGGAAGACAGGAGATGTTTCAGTGGATAGCAAATTCAAAACTTCCGGTAAAAATGCAGGCGGCGGATGAGAGTTGGACCGTGGAATATAAAAATATTCAAACGGGTCCTCAGGATGATGCTTTGTTTTTGCCGCCAGCCGGTTTTCAAAAAATGGAAATGCCAGCATTAGGCGGAATGAATTTGCAGGCCTTGCAGCAGATGGCGCAGCGTGTTAAGGATGGCGAAGAAAAGAGTCAAAATTAGAAGATAATTAGAACTTAGAAGTAATTGTTAAAATTTGCTTGAAATAACATTATTTATTTGAGAAAATAACACCAAAGCGATGAAAAAACGATTTGGCATTATTTTCTTACTAGTAATTTTTAGCATAGCCGTACCCTCAAAAGCTTTTTCGCTCGATAGGGAGTATAATTTTTTTGATTTAGGTTTTTTAGATCCTGGCTCTGATGAGGCGGGGCCTCTTTTTGCAATTCCTCACGGGATCAACGAATCCGCTCAGGTTGTGGGTCAGACAGGTATTCTTCCGCAGCAAGACTCTCCATTTTTTTGGCAAGCCAACAGCATGAGCTCTGTAGGGCTGCCTTCAACGCCCAATACGATTGTCAGAGCATGGGCTTCGGATATTAATGACAGCGGGCAAATTGTCGGTGTTTATCAAGAGCCCATCCAACCGCAAACAAATAATGAATTTGGTTTTTTCCGCTCCAATAACACATCTGTGTCGATTCAGGATTTTTCGCCTAAAAAAGTGAGCAATGATGGAACCGCCATCGGCTCATTTACGGGCGGTGCGAATTTTGGGCAAACGGGTTATTGGAAAAATGGCAATTCTTCCGTTTTGCCATTTGCTTTTGCTGCAGATATCAATAATTCAAATGAAGTGGTGGGGGATGCCAGCTTTTCCTCCGGATTGCAGGGAGCTGTTTTGAAAAATAATCAGTTGGATCAATTGAGCCCACTTTCCGGACATACTTCTACATCGGCTTTGGCGGTCAATGATTTGGGGGAAGTTGTGGGTTGGTCTTTTTCAGCTTCCGATTCAAAGCATTTAGTAAAATGGAATTCCGGGGTTCTTTCGGATTTAGGTATTGAGCCGGTTAAAGATTTTCAGATTTTTGCTTTCAATAATGCGGAGCAAATTGTGGGAACTGCGCCAGCGGATACGGGCTCCTATGCGGCGCTGTGGGAAAAAGGAGAATTTTCAGATTTGAATTTATATCTCAAGCCGGGCTCCAAATGGCATTTGGCATCCGCGCTAGACGTGAATGAATTAGGTCAAATTATCGGTTTTGGTTATGCAGACGACTCGCCTGGGCAGCGAGCCTATCTTCTTTCTCCAGTGGTAACGCCTGAGCCCGCCAGCTGCAGTCTTTTTTTTCTTGGCGGCGCCGCGCTATGGGCTAGGCGACGACGTGGACTTATTCGAAAGC
Source organism: Candidatus Omnitrophota bacterium (assembly GCA_023247935.1). Taxonomy (GTDB): domain Bacteria; phylum Omnitrophota; class Gorgyraeia; order 2-02-FULL-51-18; family 2-02-FULL-51-18; genus JAHFFM01. The sequence goes on from JAHFFM010000057.1 coordinate 4,471, forward strand.
GCTGAGGGTCAATCATCCGCCTCTGAGCCGTTAGCGGTGCGGATGAGGCCGTCGCGTTTAGCGGATTATTCCGGCCAAGAACATATTCTGGAAGAAGGTAAGCTCCTCCGCCGCGCGATTTCATCCGATAAAATTTCCTCCCTTATTTTTTACGGGCCTCCTGGTACCGGCAAAACCACTCTCGCTGTCGTGATTTCCAATGAAACGAAATCTTATTTTGATTCTTTGAACGCAGTTTCCAGCAGCGTCGCGGAAATCCGCAAAGCTATTGAGAACGCTAAAAAAAGATTTGAAATGAAGAGGCAGAAAACGATTTTGTTTATTGATGAAATTCACCGTTTCAGCAAGTCTCAACAAGATGTTTTGATGCCGGATGTTGAAAGGGGGAATCCGGTTTTAATAGGTGCCACCACGCACAATCCTTTCTTTTCTATTGTTCCCGCGCTTTTATCGCGTTCTTTGGTGTTTGAATTGAAGTCTCTGGGACCGGTGCATATCCGGCGTGTTCTTCAGCGCGCGATTTCGGACAAAGATAAGGGTTTGGGAAAATACTCCGTTGCGATGGATGAAGACGCGATTGAGTTTTTGGCCAAGGCTAGCGATGGAGACGCGCGAAGAGCGTTGAACGCATTGGAGCTGGGCGTGTTGACGACAACCCCTGATAAAGACGGTAAAATTCATTTCACGAAAAAAATTGCCGAGGAATCCATTCAAAAGAAAGCAGTGGTGTACGACGCGGATGGGGACGCGCATTATGACACGATCTCAGCATTTATTAAATCCATGCGCGGCTCGGATCCGGACGCGGCGCTTTATTATCTGGCTAAAATGATTTATGCCGGCGAAGATCCGCGGTTTATTGCGCGCCGGATCGTGATTTGTGCTTCGGAGGACGTGGGGAACGCTGATCCCCAGGCGCTGATTTTGGCCAATGCGGCTTTGCAGGTATCGGAATTCATCGGATTGCCGGAAGCCAAAATTCCTTTGGCGCAGGCCGTGGTTTATATTGCGTGCGCGCCTAAATCCAATGCGAGTTATACTGGCATTGAAAATGCTTTAAAAGACGTGACTGAAAACCGGACACTTGAAGTTCCGGAGCATTTGAAGGATTCTCATTATAAAGGTGCCAAAAAATTAGGCCATGGCGAAAATTATAAATATGCGCATGACTTCGAGGGACATTATGTCAGTCAGAACTATTTGGAAAAGAAAGTCCGCTACTATTTTCCGACGGAGCAGGGGTATGAGCAAAAAATGAAAGATTATTTGCAAAAACTGAACGGCAAGCAGGAGGATTGAGTTTGGACATCCGAGATTTTCTTAAACAAGCACGAAGCTTTACGGCTTCTGATTTTCATTTGGTGGTAGGGATTCCGCCGACCGTCCGGGTTCATGGAGAGCTCGGGATGATGTCTTCGGTGCCGCTAGCGCCTCACGAAATCAAAGAATTGATTTATGGAGTTTTGACCCAGGATCAGCGGCATTCCTTTGAAAAGAATTTGGAGTTAAATTTTGCGCTTTCCCTCGGAGAGTTGGGGAGGTTCAGGGTTAATATTTATGCTTCCAAAGGAAATATTGAAGCCGCGTTTCGATTGATTTCTGTAGCTCCCAAACCGATTGCGGAACTGGGGCTGCCGGATATTATTGCCCAGATTAGCCGTAAGCCCAGCGGACTGATTTTAATCACGGGTCCGGCCGGACAAGGAAAAACCACGACGCTTTCGGCCATGATCCATGAAATCAATAATGACGTTCAGAGAAAATGTCGCATTGTGACCATTGAAGATCCAATAGAGTATTTGCATCCGAATAAAAACAGCGTGATCATTCAGCGTGAAGTGGGTATTGACACCAAGTCATTCAGCGTCGCGCTTGTACAGTCATTACGGCAAGATCCAAATATTATTTGTATCGGTGAAATCCGGGATTTGGAAACCATTGCGACGGCTTTGACGGCCGCCGAAACCGGACACTTGGTCCTGGCAACTCTTCATACGCCGGATGCGGCGCAGTGTATTGACAGAATCATCGATGTTTTTCCGGCTCATCAACAGCAGCAGATATGCGTGCAATTGGCTTCGAGCTTAGAGGCGGTGATAGCCCAAAAACTTTTACCCCGGAAAGATGGAAAGGGACGAGTGGTGGCTTCTGAAGTTTTGATCGCTTCGTCAGCTGTGCGCAACATTATCCGGGATCGAAAAACCGAACAATTGTATGGAGTCATGCAGACGGGATCCAGTATGGGGATGATCCTGATGGATGACAGCCTTAAAAATTTGCACCAAAAAGAAATTATCACCTTGGAAACCGCAGTCTCCAAAGCGCGTGACCCAAGAAACGTAAAAGATTGAGCAAAAACGAAGGAGAGGTTTTATGAAAAAAGCAATTTTGGGATTGTTTTTATTTTTTCAAAGTACGGCCGGATGGGCTGCTGTGACAAGCCAGGTCGTGGAATATAAGCATGGAGATACCGTTTTGGAAGGTTATTTGGCATACGATGACGCGACGGACGCGAAAAGGCCTGGCGTTTTAGTGGTGCATGAATGGAAGGGTTTGGGGGATTATGCCAAGCGCCGCGCGACACAGCTTGCGGAATTAGGTTATGTGGCTTTTGCCGCGGACATGTACGGTAAAGATATACGTCCACAAACGCATGAGGAAGCGGCTAAGCAAGCGGGAATTTACAAAAGCGACAGACAGTTGATGCGCGCACGCATTTTGGCGGCGCTGGATGTATTGCGTCAACATCCTTTGGTGGACAGTTCAAAATTGGGCGCCATCGGGTACTGTTTTGGCGGGACAACCGTTTTGGAATTAGCCAGAAGTGGAGCGGATCTAAAAGGGGTGGTTAGTTTTCATGGGGCCTTGGCTACTCCGAACCCTCAAGACGCCAAAAATATTAAAGCCAAGATTTTGGTTTGTCATGGATTGGCGGATGGCTTTGTGCCTAAGGAAGAAGTAGAGGCATTTAAGAAAGAAATGAAGGACGCAAATGTGGGTATGCAATTTGAGGGTTATGAGGGCGCGGTGCATAGCTTTACCGTAAAAGAAGCTGGTGACGACCCCTCTAAGGGGATGGCTTATAATGCGGCCGCAGACCAGAAATCCTGGGAGAGTATGGTGGCTTTTTTTCAAAAAGTTTTTGCTTGAAAGATTAGTAGAGTCAATATTTGGATAGCTTGACTTCCTGTAAAACGTCGTGTAAATTTTAGTTTATGAAGTTTTTTATGAAGAAAGTCATTAAATGAAATCATCAGAAGCAGCGCGTGTCATAAGTAATTCAGCTTTTCTTTCATACGTTTGTTTTAACCCGATTTTTCGGGCTACTCGTATTATCCGAAAAAAAATTCGCCGGCAACTGGCGGGCAAAAACCGTTCGTCCGCGCGTTTAAGAGCCGTTTAATTCTTTTTTAAAATCCTTTTTAAAATTTCCTAATTTGGTGACAGTTGCGCATAAAGGGTGTAAACTAAAATTTCACTTTTTATGAAAAATCCTGTTTATTCCCTGCCGGAAGAAATTCGCGAGGATTACATTCTCCGCGAGACGGGGTTGTTCAAATCCCGCGTGGGCCTTTATTGTTTGGTCACAACCGCCATTTATTTCGGTGTTTCGCTCCAATATCTGTTTAGAAAAGCCGTCCTTCAAATGGATACTTTCCGTCCCTGGGAACTTTCCTTATGGGTGATTCTTCTTGTGGGCACGGTTATCTCTTATAGGTTAAACCGGAAAAGCAAAACGCGGACAGTGTCAAAAACCGCCGCGTTATTGTATACCGGTTTTTTTATGTGGTCGTTTTCAGGCCTTGCCGTGGTCTATCCCGAAAACATTTCGGTGTTTGTTTTTTATTACGCTTTCGCGCTCCTTTTAACATCCTCATTAATCCCCTGGAGTATTTCGGAGGTGCTGTGGCTGACCGGACTTTATGCGATGGGTTTTTTGGCTGCTTTTGATTATGTCGCGTATGTCATCAATTATCCCATTAATTCGCTGCCTCGGTTTCAACAGCCGTTCGACGGTTTGGTTTTTATCACCATTGCCTCGTTCATCGCGGTAATTGTGCGGCGCAAGGAAATTGAGCGAGATGTACACAATTTCGCGTTGTTGAAAAAAATAGAAAGCCAGAATATTCAAATTGACCGCGAGCTTGATTTGGCAAGGCGTGTTCATAAAACTTTGGTGCCGGATTCTTTTGAGCACCCCAGGGCGGATGTGTGGGTGAGTTATATTCCGATGAGCTATGTCAGCGGGGATTACGCTAAGTTTCGTTTTTTGGGTGATGATAAACTTCTCGTGCTTATCAGTGATGTTACGGGACATGGTGTGGCTGCCGCGCTTCTGGTGAACCGGGTTCATGCCGAGTTTGAGCGGTTGATTCAGGAAACTTTTGAGCCCGCCAAACTTTTAAAAAAATTAAATGATTTTATAGCCCGAGATTTTGAAGGAACGAATATGTATCTTTCGGCATTTTGCGGCCTGTTGGATTTTAATGAGCAGATTTTCAGTTATTCCAGTTATGGTCATCCGCCGCAATATTTTTATCATTTGCGCCAGCAGGATGTTGAATATCTGGGGTCGCAAAATACGTTGTTGGGTATTTCATCCGAAGGCGGGTACGGGCAGGGAGATGTTGAATTTGAGCCGGGTGACAGACTGCTGCTTTTTACGGATGGCGTTATTGAAGCGGCGGATTCCCAAGGACAGGCTTATGGGGAGGCTAGGCTTTTAGATTTTTTAAGGAAATACAATTATTTGACGGATGGAGCGTTCAATGAGATCCTTATAGAGGATCTAAGAAAATTTAGAAACGGTTCTTTTACCGACGACATTTTTGTTTTGAATGTCAGAACAAAAAATACCGTGAATTCTGTCACACCCGAAAGAGGAAATTATGTCGAAGAAAATTCTCGTCGTAGATGATGATGTGATGCTGCTGGATTTATTGCGCATTTTTTTGACGGAAAAAGGTTATGAAGTGGTGACGGCGCAAGACGGTATCGACGCGTTTGAAAAATTAAAAACAGTTACCCCGGACCTGATTATTTTAGATGTGATGATGCCTAAAATGGATGGTTATAGTTTTGTCCGGGAGTTAAAAAAAGATCCCAAATTCCGGTCTACGTCCTTGATTGTTTTGACCGCCCGAGAAATGACTCGAGATCTTTTTGTGCAAGAGGGAATTAAATATTTTGTCATAAAACCCTACGACCCCGAGGAGCTTCATTCTATCGTCTTAAAATGCCTCTAAGTTTGTTGAAGCGATTGGTCAAAATTGATACAATCATGCGCGTCTAAAATCAACATACCACAGAGGGGGAGAGGGATGAATAAAGTTTTTCTAAAGCGCTGTTTGGTTTTTATTTTTGCCTCTTTTTTTGTTCTCGCTTCCGCAATGGCCGCAGACAATCCCAATAGGGCCAGCCGCCCGGCAACCAAAGCTGATTTGATCGGGGTATGGGAAATGGTTTCAGTCCTGCCTATTTACGACAAAAAAGATCCTGTTTTTTTTGCGAATCAAAGATTTGTTTTTGACAGCAATTCCAGCATGAAATATATCGTTTCAGAAGAGCCTTTTACCGCGGACTGGCTCGCCAAGTTTCAAAAACAACCCGCAGAAATTGATTATTCAATTGATGATAAGGGATTACTTGCCATGACTTGGCAGGCCAAGCCGCACAGCGAAACGGTGTTATGCGCATACGTGCTCAAGGATGTGCCGGCTGAAATGATTGCAAAATTACCGGTAGAACGGCGGCAAGGCTTGCCCAAAAAAGGTGATCTGACTTTAAGCTT
>JAHFFM010000226.1 GCA_023247935.1 Candidatus Omnitrophota bacterium
TTCATCCGGAAAAAAGCCAAACGGAAGGCTTGAAGATCATTAAGAATTTTATAGATTACAAATGAGACAGGGGCGCCAGAACCGATGATTCCCATTCCCGCGATTGATTTGAAAGATGGCAATGTTGTCCGGCTTTTGCACGGTGATTTTAAAGAGCAAAAGATCTATGAAATCAAAGCCGAGACCGTGGCCCGGCGCTATGAGGAAGACGGTGCGCAGCGTATTCATGTGGTCGACCTGGATGGCGCGCTCAAAGGCGTGCCCACTAATTTAAATCTCGTTGAAAAAATTCTGAAGTCAGTCCGTGTGCCGGTAGAGGTAGGCGGCGGCATCCGCGATTTGAAAAGCGCCGCGCGGTATTTTGACATGGGTGCGCGGTGGGTGATTCTTGGAACCAAAGCGTGTTTGGACCGTGGATTCATGGAAGAAGCTGTTCAGGAATTCAAAGACAGAATCATTATAGGAGTTGACGCATTGGATGGGATGGTTGCGACGGATGGGTGGACGCGCGTGACCAAAATGAAAGCCGTGGATTTGGCAAAGGCATTCGAGGATTTTGGCGGCCAGACGGTCATTTATACGGATATTTCCAAGGACGGTGCACTCAAAGGACCAAATTTCAAAGAAATCAAGACGATGTGCGACTCTTTGAGGATAAAAGTCATCGCCTCCGGCGGCGTGGGATCGCTGGAAGACGTGCGCCGTTTGATTGGGCTCAAGAAAGCCAATCTGGAAGGCGTCATCATCGGTAAGGCCTTGTACGAAAAGAAATTAGACTTGAGGGACGCGGTGAAATCATGCTTGCAAAACGCATAATTCCCTGTTTAGATGTTAAAGAAGGGCGCGTGGTCAAGGGGACCCAATTTTTAGGTCTGCGTGATGCGGGGGACCCTGTTGAATGCGCGGTTTATTATGACCGGCAGGGCGCCGACGAGCTTGTGTTTTTGGATATCACGGCGTCCCATGAAAAGCGTGGCATTATTTTGGACGTGGTGCGTCGTACTGCTGAAAAAGTGTTCATGCCTCTCACGGTGGGAGGTGGAGTGCGCACGGTGGAAGATATCCGCAATCTTCTTAATTCGGGTGCGGACAAGGTTTCAATCAATACCGCTGCGGTGAAAAATCCAGATTTTGTCAGAAAAGCTTCGGCACGGTTTGGAGCGCAGTGCATTGTCGTGGCGATCGATGCTCGGAGTGTGCCGGGCGAAGTCGGAAGCTGGAAGGTTTACACGCACGGCGGACGTGAAAATACGGGGCTGGATGTTCTTGCCTGGGCGAAAAAAATTGAAAAACTCGGCGCCGGTGAAATTCTTTTGACGAGCATGGACCGTGATGGGACGCGCGAGGGCTATGATCTTGCGCTCACATCGGCGGTGTCGCGGGCGGTGAAAATTCCGGTGATCGCTTCAGGTGGTGTGGGAAATCTTGAGCATTTGGCCGACGGGCTTACGCGCGGAAGAGCGGACGCAGTCCTTGCAGCCAGCATTTTTCATTTTAAAGAGCATACGATCGGGGAAGCGAAGCGATTTTTAAAAAAGAAAGGGGTCTTGGTAAGATGATGACGATAGTTGATTTTGAAAAAATAAAGTCCCAATTGAAGTTTGACGCGAACACGGGCCTCATTCCAGCCATCGTTCAGGACGAAAAAACGCGCCAAGTGCTGACGCTTTGCTACATGAACGACATCGCTTTAAAAGCGACGCTGGAAAATAGCTATATTTATCTCTTCCGCCGTTCTCAGAACAAACTCATGAAAAAAGGCGAAACCTCGGGGCATACGCAGGCGGTCAAGGAATTTCGCATTGATTGCGAAGGAAAATCGCTGTTATTTGTCATCGAACAAAAAGTGGCCGGTTGTCATAAAGGATATTTCAGCTGTTACTTCGAGAAGATGAAAAACGACGGGGTCCGCGAAGTGACAGACCCATTGGTATTTGATCCGGCGAAAGTGTATTGACCTTGACCGAAGCGTATTATCCCGCCCCCAAAGATTTTTTGGAGTTTTCCAAAAAATACAATCTGATTCCCGTGTACCGTGAGATTCTGGCGGACCTTGAAACTCCCGTTTCAGCCTATTTAAAGCTGGGTAATCGGCCTTACAGCTATCTTCTTGAATCGGTGGAAGGTGGTGAGAAGATGGCCCGTTATTCTTTTATTGGTGCTTCTTATTCCCAAATTTTAAAAGGCGATAAAGGCGCGGACCCTCTGGTGGCGCTGGAAAAAATTTTATATCAATACCATGAAGCACCCGTGCCCGGATTGCCGCCTTTTTCCGGCGGGGCGGTGGGGTATTTGGGGTATGATGCCGTGCGCCACATTGAAAACATTCCTGACAAAAATCCGGATGTTTATGGAATGCCCGAATCGGTGTTTATTCTTTCGGACACGGTACTGGCATTTGACCATATTCAGAAAAAAATCAAAGTTGTTTGCAACGCGTTTTTGGAGGGCTCCAAAAAACCCGAAGAGGTTTACGCGGAAGCGATAAAAAAAATTGAAAATGAAATCAAGCGTCTTCGCTCGCCTCTTTCCAAGGAAGCGCTGCTGTTTGAGCCGTGTCCCGGCAAAAGCCTGCGCTTTGAATCTAATTTTACTGAGAATGAATTCAAGAAGGCTGTTCTGCGCGCCAAGGACCATATCAAGAAGGGCGATATTTTTCAGGTGGTGTTGTCCCAATCACTTAAAACACCGGTTTCCTCAGAACCTTTTCACATTTACCGCGCATTGCGTTCCATCAATCCATCGCCTTACATGTTTTTCCTGAATTGTGGAGATTTTGTTCTGGTGGGTTCTTCTCCGGAAGTGCATGTGCGCTGCGAAAACAGACAGGCGATTTTACGGCCCATTGCCGGAACGCGGCCGCGGGGAGCCCAGGAGAAAAAAGACAAGGCTTTAGAAAAAGAACTTTTGTCGGACACCAAAGAGCGCGCCGAACATCTGATGCTCGTGGACCTGGGCCGCAACGATCTGGGAAGGGTCTGTGAGTATAAAAGTGTGCACGTACCTGAATTCATGGTCATTGAACGCTATTCCCACGTGATGCATATCGTGAGTCTCGTCGAAGGAATTTTAAAAAAAGGAAAGAGTGTATTTGACCTTTTGCGTGCCACGTTTCCGGCGGGGACGATCTCCGGCGCGCCGAAAGT
>JAHFFM010000058.1 GCA_023247935.1 Candidatus Omnitrophota bacterium
ACCGAGAGCCCTGGGACCGAATTCCATGCGTCCCGAAAACCATCCAATCACTTTTCCCTCGGCAATGAGGTCGGCTATTTTAATAGGGATTTCTCCATTTTCTAATTTTTGATAGGTGATATGGTTTTGGGAAAGATAATTTTCTATCTCTTTATCTTTATACGCAGGACCCAGAAGCGAACCTTTTAAAGAATCGCGACTTCCTACCGTTCTTTTATTTCCTAAGTATTGATGCCACGCGAAGAGCGCTGCGCCGAGAGCTCCCCCTGCGTCCCCCGCGGCGGGTTGTACCCAGATATTCTCAAAAATTTTTTCACGCAGAATTTTTCCGTTACCCACGCAGTTCAAAGCGACACCACCGGCAAGGCATAGATTTTTTTGTCCCGTTGTTTTACGGATATACCGCGCCATTCGAAGCATCACTTCCTCGGTCACATCCTGCACGGAACGCGCCAAGTCCATTTCGCGCTGTGTAAGCTTGGTCTCCGGCTTGCGTGGAGGGCCACCGAAAAGTCGATTGAAATTTTCATTCGTCATCGTGAGCCCCGCGCAATAGTCAAAATATTTCATGTTGAGATGGAAAGAGCCGTCTTCTTTTAAATCAATCAGATGGGATAGGATAAGATCTTTATATTTCGGCTCGCCATAGGGTGCCAAACCCATCACTTTGTATTCACCGGAATTGACTTTGAAACCCGTGTAATATGTGAACGCTGAATAGAGAAGTCCGAGCGAATGCGGGAAATGGATCTCTTTTAAAATCTGAAATTCATTTGCCTTTCCCACGCCATAACTCGAAGTGGCCCACTCTCCCACGCCATCCATGGTGAGTATCGCCGCTTCCGAAAAAGGTGAGGGAAAAAAAGCGGAGGCTGCGTGCGCCTCATGATGCTCGGGAAAAATGATCTTGCCTTTGTAATCCAATTCTTTTGAAATCAGATCTTTGATCCAAAGTTTTTGCTTGACCCAAACGGGGAGCGCTTTAATGAAAGACCGAAGGCCAAATGGTGCATAGGCAAGATAGGTTTCTAGGATGCGTTCGAATTTCAGGAAAGGTTTTTCGTAGAATACGACAAGATCAATGTCTTTTCGGGAAATACCGCCGTATTCAAGACAGAAACATATCGCGTTTTTTGGGAACGCCTGATCGTGTTTTTTGCGCGTGAAGCGCTCTTCTTGTGCAGCCGCAACAATCTCACCGTCCCGGACGAAACAGGCGGCGCTGTCATGATAAAAGGCGGATATACCGAGAATGTTCAATTCACCGTCCTATGCTATGGTCCGTCCAAATCCAAAATGGCGACCCGTACGAGACGCTAGGCACATCTCCTATCTCAATGAGGCACAATTACTTGTGAGAATCAAAAAATGGAGAGGCTTTAAAAATTCATCCTTATTGGCTATTACTTAGCAAAATCGGCCAAGTTTTTCCCTTTACAACCCAGCATCCCATAGTGTAAACTTTAGCTGTATCACGATAAGAGGCTAGTCAAAGGGTTCCGTCCCGCGGCGATGCCTCTCTTTCATTTCCCCTCATATTTTAGCTTCTCGCGCCAATCACTTATAAAAGCCATGTCTGAGGCGTAAGCTCTTAGCAAAGCGGAATATTTATGCCGATTCGGGACCAACAGCCGAAGTAATTTCTTCTGCTTTTTCAGATATTCGACCAGACAATGGAAATCGCCGTCGCCGGTAACGATAACCGCCTGGTCATAGTTTGGTAACTCGATCATCGCGTGAAGCACAAGTTCCGCGTCGACATTCCCTTTAATCTTTCCTTCTGCCAATGTCAGCGTTGGCTTGAAAATTAGCACGTAGCCATATTCTTGTAACGCCTTGTATAAGCTCTGTTGTGTGGCGATATATCCAATAAACAAAAATGCCTTCGCGATATCGTATTTGTCTTCCAAGTACTTCCTAAATCTCTTAAAATCAAGTTTCCAACCCTGATCTCGAATAGACAGGTTCAAATTTTGGCCGTCAATAAACGCGTAGTTATTTTTCTCTCTTCTCATCCAACTTTATATAATATATTTTCCCTTGATCGGGATCTTCATACGTTTCAGGCTCATACCAGCCAGCATATTTTTTTGTGTCAATTTTGTGGCCATTAAAAAACGAATGCGCGACTATAGCCCCCATCTTTCCCCTTTTCGTCAGTTTAAAAATAGAATGATCGTTAGCATTTCTTGAAAATGAAAAACCAATAGCCTTCTCTGATTTATCATAACTAAGAATTACACCTACATATTTGTCTAAACCTACTTCACGATAGAAACCGTTATTGAAAGTGAAACCACTTCTGATTGATATACCAATACCAGGTTTTTTGAACTTAACACCAGTATCTGTAAACTTTACAAATGAAAGCTTCATGCTATATCTCCATAATTATTTATTGCTTTACAAGTATCATTAGTTCCTTCAAAATTGTCAAGATATTCTTTTTGAGATGGGTAAGTTGGTGAAATTAAAAACGCCCAGACAAACCACGATGCGAACTCGGGTTTGCCTGAGCGTAACGTTTGGCGACCCCAGCGGGATTCGAACCCGCGTCATCACCGTGAAAGGGTGATGTCCTAGGCCAGGCTAGACGATGAGGTCGTAAAGTCGAAAAGGGAAACCCTATTCTAAAGCATAAACAGGTATTGTCAATCTTGATTTCCTTGGGGCAAAAATAGGCTCGGAACGGATGAAATTTTGGAAGATATCTATTGAACGCTTGAGCGATCAATTTTCTGCATACACCATGACGCCATTCATTTTTTGTCCCAACTTTTACGGGGTGTTTTGGGTAAGCGTAAATTTGGCACTTGGTTAAAGTAGAATTAGGACAGTTTAAAGCGGAATTAGACTATTTAAAATAATTTGATTTAATTTTAATCATATCATATAATTAGTAGCACTTTTTATAGATTAATTAACAAAACGGAGAGGGATGCTCAAATGAGAAAGTTATTTTCGCTCGGATTAATTGTCCTTTTTGTTCTTTGTTCGTCGTCATCCGCTTTTGCGACGGCTGTGACCGCGAGCAGAGCTAATGATGCAAACGATTTAACTGCGGGCGCAGTTTTTGATAATGGCGGCGCTTGGGTTTTGACGGTTTCAGATGCGGCCGATTTTACGACAGGTGTGATTACCACAGCGGGTAATGGAGGCGCCAGCGCGGGTACCGCGACATTTGCGGGAACAACCACGATCAACACAGCGGCTTCAACTAACGTTATCGGAACCGGCACAAATGCGCTCTTAGCCATCAACGGCGGCATTGCGAGTAAAACTCTCACGGTCGCGGGAAATGCTTTTGCCACCACAACCAATGTGACGGGCACCGGCACAATCGCCTTTAATGGTAATTTTACCGGAAACGTAAACTACAATAACGGCGCCACAGGGCTTGTAACTTTAGCGACCTCTAAAACCATCACGGGTAATGTTGCCGCTGCAACAGCGGGTGAAGGTACTCTGACGCTGGGAAGCGGCAGCACCGTTACAGGAAATGTCGGAGCAACTCGCCTTGGCACATTAAATGCGACAGCTGGCAACGCAACCATTACTGGAACAGTTGGCGCTACCAATGTTAATCTTAGCGGCAATACCCTCACAGAAGGAGGTAATTTAACTCTTCCGGCCTCCGCCACGGTCAGTCTCACAGCCAACAGCGGCACTTCCTACGGAAACATGGCTATTACCGGAAGCGTCACCAATAACGCGGCCACCACATTCGCCGTGACGGTCAGCGGTTATGTGCCGAATGGTGCGACCTTAAACGTCCTGAACGCAAGCGCGGGTGCGCCCACGACCGTGACGACAGCGCCGACATCAACAAGCCCGAACGTGAGTTTTGCCACGAGCGTTTCCGGCAATGATGTTATCCTGACGGCTACGCGCGCGAATACAGGGACGACCGGCAATAATTCTGCAGTCGGCACTACCATTAACTCTATCGGCACGCCGTCAGGGGATATGAGCGTTGTTCTCGGAGCTCTGGATTCTTTAACTAGTACTTCCAGTATTAATTCAGCGTTAGATCAGTTAGATCCTTCGTCTAACAACGGCACTACGACTCAAGCCAGTTTTAACGTGACGAATGAAACCGTCGGAGTGTTAACAAATCATATCGGCGAAGCAAATGCGGCTCCTTCCGGTCCCGGCTCAGGCGTTTCTACCGGTGATTTCTGGACGGATAATGGAATCTGGGTGAAGGGCTTTGGCAATTCCACCGAGCAGGACAATCATAAAGGCGTGACGGGGTATGACGCCGATATGTGGGGAGTGATGGGTGGCATGGACGGAAAAGTCGCTGAGAATTTGCGTTTGGGTTTTGCGGGTGGTTATGCCGCAACCAGCGTCGATGGCAAAATCAACACGGGTCAAGCCGATGTGGATAGCGCTATCGGAACCGTGTATCTCGGCTATGATGATCCGAGTCCATGGTATGGAAGCATGGGTTTTACTTTTACTTGGAATTTTTATAACAGCGACCGGCCCATTCAATTTGGTTCCGTGAATCGCACAGCCAAATCGGATTATGACGGCCAAGCTTATACGGGTTTTTGGGACGTAGGTTATGTTTTCTCGGAAAGCGGCTGGGAAATAACACCTATGGCGTCTTTGAATTACACCCATCTGGAAATTGGCAGCTACACGGAAACCAATGCCGGAGCGCTTAGTTTGAATGTCGCCTCCCAAGGTTATGATAAAGTACAGTCTGGTTTAGGCATGAAGGTGGCCTATCCGATGCAGGAAGAATCGGGCAAATGGGTGCCTGAAGCGCATTTTAAATGGCTGTATGATTTTGTGGGTGACAAAGCAGGATCTACGTCCACTTTCACAGGCGGCGGCGTTGCTTTTGAAAGCGTGGGATTGGACCCTGAACAGAGCACTTATAATTTTGGCGGCGGCGTCACCTTTTATTCAAAAGGAAATATCAGTGTCACAGGTGTTTATGATTTTGAATTTGCGAATGATTACACCTCTCACACGGGTCAGGGCGTTGTGCGCTACACGTTCTAAAATAAATTCTGCCGTGAAGACCCCCGTAGTATTTCTGCGGGGGTCTTTTTTTTGCCTTCTTGTTTTGGGATGTTTCTTTTTAACCGGTTGTGCCACACTGACGGGTTCTTTAAATCCTCAAGCCAAAGCCGAGCAAATTGCGGGGGAAAACGCTTTTACAAAAGAAAAAGTACCCGCTGGAATTTTTGCATTAACGGCGTTTTCCAGGCTGCGGAAGCCAGGTGCTCCTCTCATGATTTACATCGAGGGTGACGGCCGCGCCTGGCTTTCTAAAAGTAAAATAGCGGATGATCCAACGCCATTTCATCCCATGCTTCTTGAGCTTGCGGCCAAAGATCCTGCCGCGAATGTTGTTTATCTGGCACGCCCCTGCCAATACGACAATTCAGCCTTTCAAAAGCCATGTGCTCCGGAATATTGGTCCAATAAGCGATTTTCAGAGGAAGTGATCGCGTCTGAGAGCGAGGCGGTGAGTATTTTTGCCAAAAAAGCTCAAGCCGGCGAAATCCATTTGATCGGTTATTCAGGCGGCGGCGCAGTTGCCGCTCTTGTGGCCGAGCGGCGGCAAGACATTAAAAGTTTAAAAACATTTGCTGGAAATTTGGATCCCGAAGAGGTGAATCGTGTGAATCACGTCGATACTTTAGAAGGGTCGCTGAATCCTATGGACTCCGCTTCCACGCTGCGAAATTTGCCACAAGTCCATTTTATTGGAAATAAGGACCCGGTTATTCCTGATTCAGCGGCAAACCGGTTTGCCGCGCGCGTCGACAATGCGCGTTGCGCCAAAATTATCCACCTCGAAGGGGTGACGCATCAAACCGGCTGGGAAAACCAAAAAGAACGTCTTTTTTTGACGCCTGTTTGCGATTAAGCTTATTGACTTTGAATACCTTCTGGCGTTAACCTCTTTCTGTGAACAATCTTATCGAAATAAACAAAACAAGCGATATTCCTTCCCAGTATCGCCGCAATCCGATTGGAAAGCTGCTGGAGTACCATAATCTGGGAAAAAACTTTGAGAAATATTCCCAGGCGGAACTTTTGGTGGGGATGTGCATGGACAGCCGGAAACATCTTCATATTCCGGATAATTTTGCTTTTATTATCCGGTCAGGCGGCGCGAATTTAAGGTACAGCGAATTCAAGGTCTCTTATGCCATCGCGGTCGGCGGTGTCTCTCACATCGCTTTGATTGGCCATAATCAATGCGGCATGGTGAATATTGAATCCCGAAAAGACGCGTTTGTGAAAGGTCTGGTGAAGCATGGCGGCTGGAAAAAGAAAGAAGCTCATGAGCATTTTATTACTTTTTCCATGATGTTTGAAATTGGGAATGAAACCGAATTTATTTTAAGCGAAGCCAAACGGCTGCGTTTGAGATACCCCAAGGTAATGGTCGCGCCGATGCTTTATAAAGTTGACGACAACCGGCTGTATTTAATGAGAGAGCCCAAGTGAATAGAAGATATGAAACGATTTGTCGTAGGCGACATTCACGGAGCTTATAAAGCGCTCGAGCAATGCCTGGAGCGGTCGGGCTTTGACCGCGACAAGGATCTTCTGATCAGTTTGGGGGATATCAGCGACGGATGGCCTGAAGTTCATAAGACCATTGACCTGATTTTGAGTTTGAAAAATTTCCAGGTGGTGCTGGGAAATCATGACGCCTGGGCGCTTCGCTGGATGTTGAGCGGGTGGAAAGGTTCGGAATGGACCGGTCAGGGTGGCGAGGCCACTCTCGAATCTTATCAAAACTCCCGGAAGAATGTTCCTCAATCGCATAAACAACTTTTTGAAAGCGCGCCATTTTTTTTGGAGTTAGGGAATAAATTATTTGTGCACGGCGGCTTGGAGTCTGGCATCGAGATCCGGAAACAAGACCCGGAGTTTTTGCTTTGGGACCGGAATCTGCTTTACGACGCGGTGAGAAAAAGCCGGATGGGCGTGCATCATCAATACGGACCCTGGGAAGATATTTTTATCGGACACACCACGACTCAGGTTTATAAAACTTTTGAACCCATTCACGCTTGTAATGTTTGGGCCATGGACACGGGCGCGGGATGGAGCGGTAAGTTAACCCTAATGGACGTCGACAGTCATCAATTTTGGCAATCGGATTTTACACCGGATCTATATCCTGAACATCCGGGAAGGAGATAAAATGATTCATCATAGAAAATCTCAAGAAAGAGGCCATGCCAATCATGGCTGGCTGGATACGTATCATACTTTTTCATTCGCGGATTACATGGACCCGAAATACATGGGTTACCGGAGCTTACGGGTGATTAACGAAGATTTTGTGGACGAGAATCAGGGATTTCCCACGCATGGGCATCGGGATATGGAAATCATCACTTATATCCTGAACGGTCAATTGGGGCATAAAGACAGCATGGGAAATGGCGCCGTGATCAAGCCGGGCGAAGTGCAGAGAATGAGCGCGGGCACCGGCGTCACGCACAGCGAATTTAATCCTTCTAAAACGGAAAAAGTGCATTTGCTTCAAATTTGGATCCTTCCGGAAAAATTCGGGTTGACCCCCAGTTATGAGCAGACTTTTTTTGACATTCAATCGAAAAAAAACCGGCTTCATCTTGTGGGTTCAAAAAATCCCAAAGACGGCGCGGTAAAAATTCATCAAGACGCGGAACTTTTCGCGGGCGTTTTGGAAAAAGGCAAAGAAGTGGATTATACCGTTCAAAATAACCGGTATCTTTGGCTGCAGGTGGCCCGGGGTGGCGTGCAATTGGATAATATTTCGATGAAACAAGGCGATGGCGCCGCGGTTGAAAAAGTATCTTCGGTAAAAATAAAAGCGAATGAGCCTTCTGAAGTTCTTTTGTTTGATTTAGCCTGAATTTGAAATGCAAAAAGCCAAAGAAATTCTAAAAAAAGTTTTCGGGTATGAAGGATTCCGTCCGCTTCAGGAAGCCTGCATTCAATCGGTTCTGGACAGAAAAGACACGCTGCTGATTATGCCTACAGGCGGCGGAAAATCTCTTTGTTATCAAATCCCTTCCCTCATTTTTGAGGGGCTGACTTTGGTTGTTTCACCTCTTATTTCCTTGATGACGGACCAAGTGCGGCAATTAAGAGCTTTAGGCGTGGAAACGGCCGTACTCAATAGCAGTTTGTCCGAGGAAGCGTATGAGGAAAATTTGGCTGCGATCCGAAGCGGCAGGGCGCGCCTTCTATTTTTAGCGCCTGAAACGCTTTTAAAGTCCGAAATTTTGGAATTGGTATCCGAGCTGAAGGTGGATTGTTTCACGATTGATGAGGCACATTGCATTTCGGAATGGGGGCATGATTTTCGTCCGGAATACCGGCAATTGTCCCGTGTCCGCGCTTATTTCCCAAAAGCCGTTTTTTTGGCCATGACGGCTACGGCCACGCCCCGAGTGCGTGAAGATATCCGGAAAAATCTTGAGATCGCGGTTTCCAATCAGCTCATTGCCAGTTTCAACCGTGAAAATCTTTTCTATGAAGTCATTCCCAGAGCCAATCCCGCCAAACAAACCATCGATTTCATCAATCGTTTTCCGGATCAATCGGGAATCATTTATTGTTTTTCGAGACGTCAGACGGATGAGTTGGCTGAGGCTTTGCAACAAAAAGGATATCGCGTCAAACCTTATCATGCGGGCTTGCCGATGGAGACAAGGGCGAAAAATCAGGAACTTTTTATCCGTGATGACGTGCAAATCATGGTGGCGACTATCGCGTTCGGCATGGGGATTCATAAGCCCAATGTCCGTTTTGTGGTGCATTATGATTTGCCGAAAAATATAGAATCTTATTATCAGGAAACGGGCCGCGCGGGGCGAGACGGATTGCCAGCGAATTGTCTTTTACTTTTTGGTTATGGAAGCATTCAAAATATTCGTTACCTGATCAGTCAAAAAACCAGCGAAGAAGAAAAACGCATTGCCACGATGCATTTGAATTCCATGGTGCGCTACGCGGAATCGCATAATTGCCGTCGGATACCCTTGATTACTTATTTTGGCCAAGAATACGGCGAGTCCTCTTGCGCGATGTGCGACAATTGCGCGAATCCCAAGGTAGCGGAGTTTGATATCACGGAATCCGCGCAAAAATTATTCACCGCCATCCGGCAGACGGGCCACCGGTTTGGCGCAGCGCATGTCATAGACGTGCTGCGCGGCGCTGAATCTCAAAAAGTTTTAAAATTCAGCCATGAAAAATTATCCGTTTACGGCACGGGCAAGGAATATTCGGGCAGGCAATGGAATACGCTTTTAGGACAGCTCATTCAACAGGATTATTTGAAGCAGGATCATGAAGCTTTTGGCGCCATTAAAATGACGCCCAAGTGCCAGGATATTTTAAACGGCGAGACGTCCGTTTTCGGTTTTTTCCCTCCCAAAGAAGAGAAGTCCAAAGCCGTCAAAAAGGCGGTCACCGCAGCCGAATTCGACGATTCGCTGTTTCAAATCCTTCGCCGCAAGAGGAAGGAACTTGCGGACGAGGCCAATCTCCCGCCCTACGTCATCTTTTCAGACAAGTCTTTGATAGATATGGCAGCCCGTTTGCCGCAAAACAAAGAGGATTTTTCGGGTATTTTTGGCGTCGGCGCGAAGAAACTTGAGAGTTATGGCGATATTTTCTTGGGAATTATCCGCGATCACCGCAGTAACCTAAAAGTGACGGCAAATTAATCAAATTTTAATCTTTCTTTAACATTTTCCCGCTAATCTATATATGTTATTAAAACAAAATATATAATTTTTTCGGAAATATTAAAGATGGATAAGAAAATTCACCCCAAATCAAAATGGGTTCAAATGCTCAGAAGAGAGCACAAAAGGCTACAGAATCTTTTGAAGCGGTTCGACAGGACACAGAGTCAGGAAGAGAAGAAGCGGATTGTCGAAAGGGCCTTTAAGGAGATTCGTCATGAAGGGGATGGCGGGTGGTTGCTGCCCATCATTAATAACTCACCCGATAGAGCATCCAATAAATCACGACACCCGTAACCGAAACATAAAGCCAGATTGGCAGTGTGATTCTTGCCAGGCGAACATGTTTGTTGAGCTCATTTCGAAACGCGTGAAAAAGCGTTTTGAGAATCAGCGGCACCTGGACAATGGCCAGAAATGTGTGCGTGATTAAGATTGTAAAATAAACCGGCCGAACCCATCCCGTTCCGGGGAAACGGGTTGTGCCATGATGCACGTGATAATAGATGTAGCTT
>JAHFFM010000227.1 GCA_023247935.1 Candidatus Omnitrophota bacterium
AGTGGTGTTGCAATGGGCCTTGTGAAGCAAGGTGACCGTTACGCGGTGTTAACCGACATTGCTGGCGTGGAAGATCATTTAGGAGACATGGACTTTAAAGTTGCGGGAACTGAAAAAGGCGTGACAGCCATTCAATTAGATCTCAAACTTAAAGAATCTATTGACTTGGGAACCCTGCGCCAAGCTCTTCAGCAAGCTCATGAAGGCAGAATGCATATTCTTAAAAAAATGACAGAGAAAATCACCCAGCCTAAAAAAGAATTATCCGAATTTGCGCCGCGTATCACCACAATTACCGTGGATGCGGACAAAATTCGTGAAATCATCGGCCCTGGGGGTAAAATGATCCGTAAAATCACGGCGGATTCCGGAGCTCAAATTGAGGTGGAAGATGATGGCACCGTTAAAATCGCTTCCAGTGACAATGAATCTACCCAAAAAGCCATTGCCATGATTAAAGGTTTGACTGAAGATGCGGAAGTTGGCAGGGTTTATGACGGCACGATCACCCGCATCATGAATTTCGGCGCGTTTTGTGAAATTCTGCCCGGTAAAGAGGGTTTGATTCACATTTCCGAGCTGGAAGAAAAGCGGGTTGAGACTGTGGAAAGTGTTGTCAAAGTCGGCGAAAAAGTGCGCGTAAAAGTGATAGAAGTTGATTCTCAGGGCAGAATCAATCTTTCAAAAAAACAATCTAATTCGGATGCTCCACCGGTAGTTTCAAAGCGCAGTGAAAACGGCAAAGCTTTTAATAAAAAGAAGTCCTGGAACTGAGGATTTAGAGCTCCCAGCTTATAAATCTGAGGGCGCGGCGGGGTTGGATTTATGCGCCGACGTTCATGGAGATGTTATGCTTGCTCCAGGCGAAATCAAATTGATTCCGACCGGTATTTCGGTCATGATCCCTCAAGGTTTTGAAGGTCAAGTCCGCCCCCGAAGCGGACTGGCTCTAAAGCATGGGGTGACACTTGTCAACACTCCCGGCACCATTGACAGCGATTATCGCGGCATTGTTGGTTTGCCTCTTATCAATTTAGGCAAAGAACCCTACATCATTAAAAGGGGAGCTCGCCTGGCTCAACTGGTTATCCAAGAAGTTGTTCAGGCGAGCATTGAATGTGTCAATGATTTGGAAGAGACGGCGCGTGCTCATGGTGGTTTTGGACATACCGGAATTTAAACCGGAGGGCCACAAATGGAAGATAAAAAAAAGAACGAAGTTCTTGCCTTTGTCTGGTTCGCGGTCTCTGCTTTAACGCTTCTTTCGCTTCTTTCGTACACGCCCGATGATTTGCCTTTTGAAGTTTCAGCCCCCAATTCACCCGTAAAAAATTTTGTCGGCCCGTTTGGGGCGTATATGGCATGGGCGCTGCGCATGCTTTTTGGAAAAACCGCTTATTTTCTTGTGCCTCTTTTTCTTTTCTGGTCTCTTGCCAAATGGTCTGGAAAACAAGGCCAGCGCTTATGGCTTCGCATATTTTCCATTGTTATTTTTCTATCGTCGGCCTGCGCGCTTTTTTCGCTTTTTGGCGCACCCAATCAAACTTATCGCTTTCAATACGGCGGCCTTTTAGGATTTTTTTCCTCCTTATTTCTAGCTAGCATTTTTGGCCAAGCGGGAATGTTCGTCGCCCTGTCCCTATTTTTACTTTCCGTAATTTTGGCGACAGAAATGCTTGTTCTTCAAATCGCATCCAATTTATTCGAAAGAGCGGGAGGGCGGTTTCTCGTAGGCGCTGAAAAAAAACAACCCGCTCAGTCGGCCGCGGCGGCCTCGCCAAAGAAAACGCCTATCAACGCGGCCGCTGATGCGTTAAAACAAAAACTACAGGACAAGATTAAAGGCCCGATAAAAGCAGAAGCCAAAAAAGATGAAAAAATTGAGATCAAAAAACTTGAGACCGCACCGGAAGAACGAATCGTAAAACCTCAAATCAGGCTTTCTATTCCAACCAATAAGGTAGACGCGCCAAAAATTGAAAAATCACTGATTAAAACACCGTCAGTGGTCATTCCCAAAGAAAGTGCGGGAAATTACGATTTGCCTTCTCCGGAACTCCTGATGGACGCGCCAGCCGTCGACCAATCCAGAATTAAAAACGACTTAGAAGAAACTTCAAAGGTTCTGGAGGATACGCTTAAAGATTTTGGAATTGACGCAAAAGTTGTGGAAGTTGAGCAGGGGCCCACTATCACGCGCTACGAATTACAGCCCGCTGCCGGTGTGAAAGTCCAAAGAATCACTTCACTTGAGAATGATATTGCCTTAGCCATGAGCGCCACCAGCGTGCGTATTGTGGCGCCTATTCCGGGAAAGTCACGCGTGGGCATCGAAGTTCCCAATCCTGCGGCAGCTATTGTTTCACTAAAAGAAATTCTACAATCACCCGAATTCCAAAACGAAAAATCTCCTATCTCCATCGTCATCGGTAAAGATACCGCAGGAACACCGCTGGTTTGTGATTTGGCAACGATGCCGCATCTTTTAATTGCCGGTGCGACGAATACGGGAAAGAGCGTGTGTATCAACAGCATTATTATGAGCATTCTTTTTAGAGCCACTCCGGAAGAAGTTAAATTTTTAATTGTGGACCCTAAAATGGTTGAGCTTCATTTCTATAACGATTTGCCGCATCTGATTTGTCCGGTTGTGACGGATAAAGGAAAAACTCCGGCGGCGCTGGC
Organism: Candidatus Omnitrophota bacterium; assembly: GCA_023247935.1. Classification (GTDB taxonomy): domain Bacteria; phylum Omnitrophota; class Gorgyraeia; order 2-02-FULL-51-18; family 2-02-FULL-51-18; genus JAHFFM01. The sequence continues at coordinate 2,686 of JAHFFM010000227.1, forward strand.
ATGGCTGGTTGGAGAAATGGACAGACGGTATAAAGTTTTGTCCAGAGTGGGCGCAAAAAATATTATCGGTTTTAATGAAAAGGTTGAAAACAAGCAAATTACGGGTCAAAATCTAAGGCCATCGGATGAAGGCGCGGATGAAGAAGAGCCGATTCTGGTTAAAAAAATGTCCTACATTGTGCTTGTTATTGATGAATTGGCGGATTTGATGATGGCGTCAGCCAATGAAGTGGAAGGTGCTATTGCACGTTTGGCACAGCTTGCCCGAGCGGTCGGTATTCACATGATTCTAGCCACTCAAAGGCCCTCGGTAGACGTTATTACCGGCGTGATTAAAGCTAATTTTCCGGCGCGTATCGCGTTTCAAGTCGCTTCCAAAGTGGATTCGAGGACAATTTTGGATGAAAATGGCGCGGACAAACTCCTTGGCCGCGGTGACCTTCTGCTAATGGA
>JAHFFM010000059.1 GCA_023247935.1 Candidatus Omnitrophota bacterium
GCAAGTTTGAAAGAAGAAGAGGTTGTCTGTCTTCAGACGGTTTCCGAGATCGAATCTCTTTATCAAACCAAAAGAGCCGAGCTGGATACCGTAGAAAGAGCGCTTTCCGGAATGACTTCCAAAGAAGTCATGACTCAGTCCGAGATTCGCCGAATCCAGGACAGAATTCTTTTGAATCGTGAGCGCGTGGGCGAATTAACGGAAAGACGCGGCAATATCACCCGGGAAATTAAAAGCATTGAATCCAGGCTCTCGCAGTTGCGGCAAGAATTCGAGACTTTAGAAAAAAATTACAACGCGGCCACCGAAGAAGAAAAAGAAGGCCATAATCATTTGGTTCGCGCCGAAGAAGAATTTAACCGTGCGGATGAAGTGTGCCAGAGAGTGTCGTCCGAAGAAAACGCGACACGGCGCCGTATTTCCGAATGTCAGGTGCGCCGCAATCAATTTCAATCCAAAGCCGCCAAATGCACCGCGGAAATCGCTTCCATTGGACGCAATATCCAGAAGCTTCGGCAGGAAGAGGAAGCGCTTGGCCATGAAATTCATGAAATTAAACAAAAAATGGACCCGGCTTTTCAGGGCAGCGGACAGACGCCGCTCACAAGGCTTGACCAAAAAGTAAAAGAATGGCGCGAAAGGCTTTTGAATTTGGTTCGCCAATGGTTTACCCGTGAGGACAAACAGGTTAAGGCGGATGATGAAAGGGATTTTGAAAATCAAATCCGTCTTTTCGCCGAAGAAGTTGGCCGTATTCAGGGAACCGAAGACCATCAGGAAATTGAATCCCGTCATTTACGTGACGCCTTAGGAAAGCTGGAAGGCCGCCTTTCTTCTCTCCGCGAAGATTTAAGAATTTTGCAGGATGAGGAAAAGCTGCTTTTGGATTCCCAGAAAGGGTTTGACGCAAATTTCGCAGTGATTGAGCAGGAAGAGCGCGCACTGCAAACGACGCTCGAAGAGGCTTCCACAACTGCTCAAACCGAGCAAAAAACAAAAGAAACGCTGCTTGTGAAATTAACGGAGATTCGTTCCAGGCAAACTAATTTTGTCCAACGCCGCCAGCAAGCGGAAAAGGACAAGAATTGGATTCTTGAAACCGAACGTGGTCAAAAGTCTTTGGTGGAGTCATTGGTTCGCGAAACAGAAGAGTCTGTTACCAAAAAGCAATCGCTGGAAAATGAAAACCAATCTTTGGAGCAGGACATTATTCGTTTAAGCGCGGAGCGGGATGAAGTCGTGCGTAATCTGGAAGGACTGCGTCTTGAGCGCCAGATGCATGTTGAGGAATTGTCCGGTTTTGAAAAAGAACGCGAAGAGAAGAGGGGCTTTTTGGACCAAGCCAGGGAAAAAGTGCATGGCTTCCAAATGCAAAGCGCGGAAATCCGTTTTGCCATGGACAGGCTGAAAGAAAAGATTTATAACTCGTATCAAGTGGATTTGGTTTTGGAACAGGAACGCTTACTGGCTGAAGAAGGCGCTTCGAATGCCGCCGGTACCGATCAGCCTTTGGATATGGAAGAAGCAAAGGCTGAAATTCAAAAATTAAAAGAAAAATTGAACCGGATGGGTCCTGTGAACCTCGTCGCGATTGAAGAACATCAGGAGATGACGGAGAGATATAATTTTCTCGTCCAGCAGGAACAGGATCTTTTGAAGGCGAAAGATGATTTGCATAAAGCCATTCAAAAAATCAATCGTACGACGAAAGAGCTTTTTACCGAAACATTTGCAAAGATTCAGGGGTATTTCTCTGACTACTATAAATTGCTCTTCGGTGGCGGTTCGGCCGAGCTTGTTCTTTTGGATGAAAGTGACGTGTTGGAAAGCGGCATCGACATCGTGGCAAGGCCTCCGGGAAAAAAGCTTCAAAATATCACGCTTTTGTCGGGCGGTGAAAAAGCGCTGACGGCCGTGGCTTTGGTGTTTGCGCTTTTCAAGGTTCGTCCCAGCCCGTTCTGCATTTTGGACGAAATCGACGCGCCATTGGATGAGTCCAATGTGGACCGTTTTTGCGGCGTGCTCAAAGAATTTATCACGGAATCCCAATTCATTCTCATTACGCACAACAAGCGCACCATGAATTTGGCGGACGCCATTTACGGAATCACGATGGCGCAAACCGGCATTTCAAGAGTGGTATCCGTGAAGTTTTCAAAATCCAGAGAGAGCGAAACGGTTCAGATCGCCTAAGAAATTTATTTGGCGGCGTGAGAAGTGGGTTTTTTGTAAACCCGGACGCGATTTTTTCCCGCGCGTTTGGCTTCGTATAAAGCACCGTCCGCGCAGTAAATCAGCTTATCTTTTTCTTCCGCGTCTTCCGGAAAGGAAGACACTCCTACGGAAACCGTGATTTTTCTGGGGATGCCGTTGGATAAAAGTTCTCCCGTTTCTTTCTCGATAGAATCGCGCAGGCGTTCGGCTAATTTCATGGCTTCGACTTTGCTGGTCCCCGGCAGAATAGCCACGAATTCTTCGCCGCCATAACGCGCCAGGTTATCCATTCGCCTCATCACTGTTTTTGAAATACGGGAAACCGTTTCAAGCGCTTTGTCTCCGGCGGGGTGGCCGTAGGTGTCGTTATAATGTTTAAAATCATCCACGTCGAAAACAATCAGACTTAAGGGAGCGCGTTTGATTTTCGCGTCACGAATCGAGTCCTGGAGAATATTTTGAAAGTAACCATGATTCCATAATTTGGTCAGCGAATCCTGTTGAGAGGTGATCACAACGTCGCTGAATGTTTTGGCGTTTTCAACCGCAAGACCGGCGTGATTGGCCAGCATCATGATCCGCATCACATCCGACTCATCCATGGGTTTTTTGGTGGTGATGTTATCCACGAGTAGGACACCGATCACATTGTTTTTTCCACGAAGCGGCACGGCGATGAATTCTTCTATATTCAGATTGATCAGGTTCAAATCGCACAGTTCGTGTTTGGCATCCGCTTTTGTGACATAAGCGGGGCTGTCGTGAATCACTGTTTTGGCCAGGATTCCAAACGCTTTTTCGATGGGAAGCCGGATTTGGCTGACAATTTTATTTAGTTCAGGGTCGATTCTTTTGCCAGCTTTACGATAGACGTCGAGCAAACCTTCAAGCGTGATCTTGTGCTCTTCGATCATTTTCCAAACCATGGGGGAAGCTTCCGGGTGAGTGGGGCCAATGCCCATGCGGCCTTCGATAAAGGTGCCGGATTCATCCACCATGAAAAGCATGGCGCGATTATAACTCAGCCCTTCGTGGCTGGTGACGGCGCTTAAGATCAGGTAAATAACCTCATCCAAAAGCAGAGTGGTGCGGATCAGATTGCCTATTTCATACAATAGAAGCAATTCCTGACGCGCTTTTTTGAGTTCTTCTTGTAATCTATGTTCTTCCATAGTAAATTAGTGCTTTATTAAGAATTAACAATTATTAGTACATTTTACCCTAAAAAATGGGGTCCGTCCATGGTAAGCCCTAAACCCAATTCCAAACAAATTCAAGAAATGTTCGACGGTCTGGCGCATAAATATGACCTATTTAATCGCTTAACAAGCATGGGAATGGATAAACGTTGGCGTCATCAGGCATTGGAAGGGGTTGGGCCTGGGATGCGGGTGTTGGATTTGGGCTGCGGAACCGGGGACTTGTCGCTTGAGGCCGCTTCCAAAATGAAGGGCGCGGGCGAAGTAGTGGGGATTGATTTTTCCGAAAAAATGCTTCAAATCGCGCAAAAGAGGTATGAGTCGCTGGGGCAATCTCTGAACGGGCATTTCCAGCTTTTTCAAAAACGCGCGGAGGACTTGCCGCTTTCCGAAAAACCCTTTGATTGGGTGGTTTCCGGTTTTGTGTTGAGAAACATTTATGAAAATATTGATGCCATTCTTCGCGGCGTCTCTAAATCGCTGCGCAATGGCGGAAGGGTAAGTTTTTTGGATTTCACGGAACCACCCGGAAAATTACGGCTTCTGTTTTGGAAATTCTACATGAGTACCCTAGTTGTGCTGTATGGCCGGATTTTATTCGGAAAAAAATTTCCCGAGACTTATATGGCGGAATCCGCTCAGCGTTTTTTGAAAGCGCCGGAATTTGTCGCGAAACTCCAGGAGTGCGGGTTTAAAAATGTAACCGTAAAAAAATTTATGATGGGAATCATTGTGTTGTATCAGGCGGAAAAAGCGAATTGAAAAACAGTTTTAAAAATTTACGGGAATTTACCGAGCTCCTTGAAAAAGAAGGCGAGTTGATTCGGATCAAGCGGGAAGTGGATCCGGAACTAGAGATTACGGAAATTACGGACCGCGTTTCTAAAAGCGCGGACGGAGGAAAAGCACTTTTGTTTGAAAAACCGAAAGGCTCCGCGTTTCCGGTCTTAATCAACGCGTTTGGTTCTTTCCGGCGGATGGCGATGTCGATGGGTTCGGATTCTATTGAAGGAACGGCCAAAAGAATTGAAGCGCTTTTATCGATCAAGGGAATGCCTGAAAGTTTTTCCGGAAAAATAAACCTATTCGGACAAATGGTGGATTTATCTAAAGTTCCGCCAAAAATGGTGACAAACGCGCCTTGTCAGGAAGTGGTGCTGCAGGGCGATCAGGTGAAGCTTTCGGAATTTCCTATTTTAAAATGCTGGCCGCATGATGGAGGGAGATTTATCACCTTTCCTCTGGTTATCACCAAAGACCCCGAAACCGGACAGCGAAATATGGGCATGTACCGCATGCATGTTTATGACGATCGTTCGACCGGCATGCATTGGCAAACGCAAAAAGACGGAGCCATTCATTCCGAGAAAGCCAAAAGGCGGAATAAAAAAATGGAGGTTGCTGTGGTAATCGGCGCGGACCCGGCAACGGTGTTTTCCGCAGTGGCTCCGCTGCCATATGGGCTGGACGAGTTTTTATTGGCCGGTTTTATCCGTAGGGCGCCGGTGGAGCTGGTGAAATGCAAAACCGTGGATTTGGAAGTGCCGGCCGAAAGTGAAATTGTTTTGGAAGGAACCGTGGATCCCGCGGACTTGCGGGAAGAGGGACCGTTTGGCGACCATACCGGCGTTTACACGCCCGTTGAATTATTTCCCGTGTTTCGCATTCAATGCATCACGCGGCGAAAAAATCCGATTTACCACACCACAATTGTTGGAAAACCCCCGATGGAGGATTATTACATGGGCAAGGCCATTGAAAAAACATTTCTGCCGCTTTTGCAAAAACAAATTCCCGAGCTTGTGGATATGAATTTTCCGATGGAGGGCACGTTTAACAATGCGGTGATCGTGTCTATCGACAAAGCGTATCCGTTTCAGGCGCGTAAGGTGGCGCATGCGATTTGGGGGCTGGGGCAGCTTTCTTTTACCAAATTTGTGATTGTGGTGGATAAAAGCGTGAATGTGCACGATTTATCTGCCGTGTCTCTGGCTATTTTCAACAACATTGATCCGAAAAGGGATTTTTCATTTGTGGAGGGGCCGGTGGATACCTTGAACCATGCGGCGCCTATGAGGGACTTTGGCTCCAAAGTTTGCATGGATGCGACGGCTAAAACCAAAGAAGAGGGCTACATGCGAGTTTGGCCGGAGGAGATTGAGATGGATGAGGGGACGAAGAAGAAAGTGGATGGCGTGTGGAAGGAGCTTGGGGTTGATCGGTAAGGTTACGCCAGCCAGCAAGGCATTGCTTCTCCGGGCACGCAAAATTCCCGCCGAGAATTTTGCTCTTGTCCTCGCCGCGCTGTGTCCAAACCAGGTTTCCGTGGGCGCGGCTGCGGAGGTCCCTCCGAAGCAATGCCTTGCTGACTGGCGTGAAGCTTGACTGGTGAATAGTAGCGACACTAGGCCGCTCCTTGCGCCAACGTGCTGCAAAAGCAATACCTTGCCGCCCGTCGACGGAGCTTAGTTGCTCGAAGCTTGTTTTGCCATTAACACTGTGCGTCATGCGTCTTGTTTTGCAAGTTATTTTGAACGATCGTGAACGATGTTCCGGGAGGAGAGGTTGAGATATTTTTTAAAATGGACAAAATCGCTAGGCATTGAACATTTTTATAAGGAGGTGGATTTTTGAAAGATACTTCCGACAAGATGCAGAAGGCATATGAAGATATGATTTTTAAGAAGTCTCCCGGTGAGAGGGTTGCTATGGCGTTTAGTTTATTTGATTTTGCAAAAGAGATAGTTATCAGCTCCATAAAAGAAGGTCGTCCGGATATTTCGAAAAGTGATCTTCGTGCGGAGATATTTTTGAGATTTTATGGGAATGATTTTGGTGAACAGGATAAAGAAAAGATAATTGGACGGTTAAAGGCGCATACCTAAGGGGCTGGTTGAGAAAATCTTATGGAAATATTAGTTATTTTTGGGTTAATGATTTTGGCGGTCGGTTTTGTCTTGGCGATGGCTTTTGATAAAAAAGGTAGGATTCAGACTCAAGACGGCCCGGAAAAAATGAATTTTGATCGAGTGATGAAAGAGCTAAAGGATACTATGGAAGCAAATACGCAGCTCAAAGAAGAGATTAGAGAATTAAAAGAAGAGATTTCCCGGTTAAAAAAAGGTGAATGATTGTGAAAATTGAGGGGTTTTATGATTAGGCACCTGATTCATCATTCGAGGTCTTGGGTTAAGAGGGGGTTGTTTTCTTTTTTTATTGTGGCGGTGGTGATGGTTATTGGTACCGTGGGTTTGCATAATATTGAAGACGCGCCTTGGATTGAGGCGTTTTATTTTATGAGCATGATCGCGACGGCGCAGGGGCCGACCTTTACGCCTGAGACGGATACGGGGCTGATTTTTATGTCGCTCATGGCTTTTGTTTCCGTGGGAACCGTGGTGGCTGCGCTGGGTTATATTTTTGGGCCTTTTTTTGGTGCGCTTTGGCATGTAGGTGTGAGAAAATTTGAAGAAGAAATTGATGTTCTAAAGAAGAATAAAAAATTATAAAAGAGGGGTGGGGATGAGTTGTGAAATGAGAGTCGCGGCTGAGGGCGCGAAGGCCGCAGGCGTTGACGTAATACTGATTGATCTGAAGGAATTTTCTTTGCCGGTGTATGATGAGATTTAGAAATAGCAGACAGCCATGGGTAATATCAAAATTCCAAGTTTGATCGGGGCGGTGGCGTTGGTTTTGGCCGCGGTAGGTGCTTGGTCATCGGATTATGAAGTGATTGCACGGTGGATTGTTTTTATCGCAGCGCTTTGGATGGTTTATGCCGCTTATGAAAAAAATAAACCAGGTTGGTTGTGGTGTATGATTTTTATGGCCGTTGTTTTTAATCCGTTTTCACCCGCAGGTTTTGATTGGCGTTTTTGGCGAATCATCGACGTGTTCGGAGCCATCGCTTTTTTTATGGCTTCCAAGCTTCCGTGAAAATCAAAAAAAGTTTTTTTATTTTTGCGGGGCGGCCTCCGCTGCGATAGTTCTGAATATTTTCCAGCCACGAGGCCATCATTTCACTCAAGACGATTTTTTTGATAAAGACACGGAGGGTATCAAAACAAAAAAGCAGGTCATGGGTGAGGAGGTGGAAAGAAATTCGGAGCCGGATTACGGGTTTCAGCTGGCCCAACTGCAGAAAATGCTTCAGGCGCATCATTTGAAAGTAAAAATGCGGGTGGTGGGTGGGATGTATCCCGATGATTTTGTTCGCGAAGAAATCATTGAGAATTTAAAGCATCGATTTGATTATGTGATTGTGAATTATTACCGGCCGGTTTTGGGACAAAAAGGCGGAGGGCATATTTCTCCGCCCTCATCCAAGCCATGAAAACCTTCGACACGGTCGAAAACCGTGGCTATCTGCTCATAGAAAAAGCGGACTAAAAGTCGGTTATAGGTAAGCGCAAGGAATTGGATTTCTTTTTTGTCCTCAAGCCGCGTGTATTTTTCTCTAAGTCTGGGGAGCCTCGGCAATTCCACGACAATTTTCACCTGTGTTGCGCTACATAAAAATAATGAGCCAAACGGGTCCTGTCACATGAAATCTATTTTATTTATCCAAAAACGCTATCAGGACCTCAAGAAAAGACTCCGGGTTGCGATGTGCTGTCCTTTTTGGATAAATAAGAATAGATTCCATGCGCCACCCGCTTGGCTCATTATTTTTAGGTAGGTCAATGAGCGGCGGCAAGAGGACAAAAAAAGAATTTGATTCGCTAATTTTTGATTCTTTCTCTTAGCATTTATTTTGGATACAATGAGGAGGTTTCTTTTTAACGCAGATATGTTTTGGGGAGTTATCTTGGGGAAGATTAAAACTTTTTTTGAGTTGATTAAGTTTGAGCATACGGTGTTTGCGCTGCCGTTTGCGTATCTTGGGATGGTGGTGGCGCAGAGACGGTGGCCGTCTTGGGGCGTGTTTATTTTGGTGACGCTTGCGATGGCTTCGGCGCGGACCGCGGGGATGACATTGAATCGGTTGATTGATTTAAAAATCGACTCGCAAAATCCGCGGACGAAGAACCGGCCTTTGGTAGCTGGTACTTTCAAAACGTCCTGGGCTTGGGGTTGCGTGGCTACTTCTGTTTTTATTCTTTTGGTGTCGTCGTGGGCTTTGAATCCGTTATGTTTCAAGCTTTCGCCGCTCGCGCTCCTGCTTTTGACGATTTATCACTATGCCAAGCATTTTACCTGGTTGTGTCATTGGGTGTTGGGCGTGGTGCTGGGTTGCGCGCCGATTGGCGGCTGGATTGCCGTCACAGGCCAGTTTTCTTGGCAGCCTTTGATTCTTGCGGTGGTTGTTATGACCTGGGTGGCGGGTTTTGATATTTTATACAGCCTTCAGGATGAGGATTTTGACCGTGTGTCGGGACTCCATTCGGTGCCGGTGCGTTTTGGCGTGAAACGGGCGCTGGAAATTTCTTTTTATTCTCATGTGGCCACGGTGGTGTTTTTGGTTTTATTTGGGTTTTTGGGCGGCGTCGGCATCGTGTACGCGGTTGGCGTGGTGATCACGGCTTTTCTTTTGAGATTTGAACATGGAATTGTTTCGGATGGGGACCTTTCTAAAATCAACACCGCATTTTTTACGATTAATGGCTGGATTGGGGTTTTGCTTTTTGTTTTTGCCTACTTGGATGTCTACCGGTAATCCATGAAAAATATCATTGTCGGAATCACGGGCGCCAGCGGGGCCATTATCGGGGAAAGGCTGGTTCGGAGCCTGATTGAAACTGGGAATCAGGTTCACGTGATTTTGAGTCCGAGTGGGGTCGAGGTGTTTCGTGAGGAATTGGGGATCAAGCTGGGTTCTGACCACGCGCAAATAAAGAAGAATTTTTTAAAGCATTACGGGAATCCCAAGGCTTTGGATTTGTCTCCGGCGGATGATTTTGCTGCCCGCGTGTCGAGCGGCTCCTCATCCATTGACGCGATGGTGGTTGCGCCTTGCAGCATGTCCACAGCCGCGTCCATCGCGCATGGAATTACCACGAACCTGATTCACCGTGCCGCCAGTGTTTCGCTCAAAGAACGCCGCACGCTTATTTTGGTTCCCCGAGAAAGCCCGATGAGCTCCATTCATCTTGAGAATTTGCTGAAATTGTCCCAGGTGGGGGCATTCATTTTACCGGCCACCACGGCCTTTTACCATAAGCCCAAAACAGTGGAGGAAATGGTTGATTTCACGGTGGGAAGAATCCTTGATATTTTAAAAATTAAGAATACACTATTCAATCGTTGGCGGGAAAATTCAGCAGCCAAGTAGGGGCGCACGGCCGTGCGCCCGCACAGAGAGATGCATATAGAAATTGCATATAAGAGATTAAGGATTATGCTATTTATCAAAGAATTCGCAGATATATTTGAAAAAATAAAAGCTGGCACCCGGCTTTCAGAAGAAGACGGAAACCGTTTGATTCGCTCAACGAACCTTGTGGAGCTTGGCGCTTTAGCCAATTTTGTCAAAAACCGCCTTCATGGCAATAAAGCCCATTTCACGCATAGCATTAACGTCAATCATTCCAATATCTGCGTTTTATCCTGCAAATTCTGCGCTTTTGCCAAAAAGAAGAACGAACCCGGCGCCTACGCCCTAACCGTCGATGAAATTGAAAGACGTGTGATAAATGCCGCTAAACACGGTGTTTGGGAGGTGCATATTGTGGGTGGATTAGACCCGGAGCTTAAGCTTTCTTATTATGAGGAAATGTTGAGGCGCATTAAGGCCAGTTGTCCCGGCGTGCTGATTCAGGCATTTACGGCCGTGGAACTCGATTTTTATGCCCGTCTGGAAAAAATTAGTGTGGA
>JAHFFM010000228.1 GCA_023247935.1 Candidatus Omnitrophota bacterium
ATAGGTCCCAAATTCGTCAAACGCTCCTAAGTCCCCTAATTCCAAAACCGGCTGGGGTCTGAACCCCCTGATTTCCAACAGGTTTTTCCGGTTCAAGTCGACATACGCCGAATAACTCACAAACTGACCCGTGCGGTCCGGTTTGGGTCTGCAGCTAAAATAAACTCGGACAAAATCATCAAAAATCAAACTGCAAGGCGCCTGCGCAAAATCCTGCATCCACCCGCTATTTTTAATTTCGGCCGGGTTAAAAACCCTACCGAGCTTCTTCCACTGGAACATTTTTTGTGCTACCGGGTAAGCCGGTGACGAACTCATAATGATCCAGCATTTGACCCAATTTTGCAGGATCGTTAAACATCATCACATCTAGGATCGAAAGCCAAGGAACAAACGCATCATCTAATTGTTGGTACTCGATGGGCATGGTTCGAATAAACTTCAAATCGATTCCATGCCTTCTAAAATCATCATAGGAATAAAGCCCTTGCCCTCCGATAGGATTCACATAAGCGGCCGCACCCAGATGTTCACAAATAGCAATGACCTTATCTTGAGACTTTAGCGAATGATCGATGTCCACACTCGAAGAGATCAGGACTTCTGTTTCCAGTCCCAACTCTTTGCAGATTTCTCGAATTGAAAAATAAATAAAACCAAACAAGTTGGTCTCCGAGTTCAACACGACCCTTTCAAACAGAGAAAAACCCCGTTCAAAATACGGCGCTTTACGGTAAGCTTCTCTAATTTTTTGGAGCAGTTTTTTTTTGTCAAAATCAGATGCGACGGTTCTGTCCCGGACATCTAAGCGGTCTGAACCCTTTTTAATCGGAACGGTAAAATGCGCTGCTTTACCGTTTTGCAGAAAACGATTTCGATTGATCCACCCCTTTTTGGTATACCGAATATTGTCATAAACAACGAATTGATCCACCGATTTTATTAATTGAAAATACCCGACGTAAGGAAAAAAATAGGGCTGCATAATGGCGACCTTCATGGTTCCACCGGTTCCATCAGTTCTGTGCTCCAAACCAAGTTCGGTCGTACGGCTCCGGGCCACTTGCCGTACCATCCACCCCTGTTCTCATCCACGACATCACGGACTTCGAAAACCAAAATATCCTCATGAAGATAGATCACGGTTCCCTGATCTTGCACCACCAGCAGTAAGAGCCGATAAATTCCGTCGTTTAATAAATTGCCCGGAATTTGACATACGCTTTTAAAAAGGCCCGCGGGAAACGCGCGGCCATGCCATACCGGTTCATCGATAGGCACCGTATTCAGCACACGAACGCCTTCTTCGTTGAATAGGCCCATGCTGAGGTTCAGATGAGCGCCTGATTTTAAATTCCAATATTCAATTTCAATCGTCAAGGGAGCTTGAATGGTGATATCTTCGGGACCTTCACCGTTTTGAGCGCGAATGCGCACACATCGGATACGGACTTTTTCGTTACCCGGCGCGGAAGAAACATCTTCCCATAACTGATGAGTCTTAGAAGAGCAGGGTACCTTCAGATAGCTTGAAATCACTTCGGCGGGCGACGCGTCTTTTTCCACCTTGCCGTCATTGAGCCAGATCACCCTCCGGCACAAACCTTGAATCGCAACCATATTATGGCTGACAAAGAGTATCGTTCTGCCGTCTTTGGATACTTCCCCCATTTTTCCCAAACATTTTTTTTGAAAAGCCGCGTCGCCGACCGCCAACACTTCATCCACGAGAAGAATCTCCGGTTCCAAATGCGCCGCGACGGCAAAAGCCAAGCGCACGTACATCCCGCTCGAATAGTGCTTCACGGGAGTATCAATAAATTTTTCGATCTCGGCAAAAGAAACAATCGCATCAAAACGCCGATCGATCTCCTTTTTCCTCATGCCCAAGATGGCGCCGTTCAAGTAAGCGTTTTGTCTTCCCGTTAAATCCGGATGAAACCCCGTGCCCACCTCCAAAAGCGATGAGACTCTTCCGCGCAAGACGGCCTTGCCTTGCGTGGGTTCGGTGACCCGGGATAAAATTTTTAAAAGAGTCGATTTGCCCGCTCCGTTTTTTCCGATGATTCCGACTATTTCTCCTTGGCCCACAGAAAAGGAAACGTTGTTCAGCGCCCAAAAAGTATTCAGGCGAGGGCCGCGCTGTGCGGCAGAAAACAAGGCATGGTTCGCATCCACAGCCCTTTCTGTCTTCCCCGCCCAGCGGCCCCAGCAACTGTTTATTAAATCTCTTAAACTTCCGGGTCCTTGTTTACCCACACGATAAAGCTTCGATAAATTCTCAACGCTCAAAATGCGCATATTTTCCTAAATGGTATCGATAAACGACCGTTCGACTTTGTTAAAAACAAGAACCCCGACGACTAAAAAAATAACGGTTATCAATAACGATGACGCCAGAGCGTTAAAATTAAGGAGGCCCTTTCCAAAAAAAGCGAATCGAGTCAATTCAATGATCGGCGCCATTGGATTTAACATCATGATGAATCTCCACTTCTGAGGTATCAGCGAGCTCGGGTAGATAATCGGAGTGGCATACATCCAAATCTGTGTCACAAAACTTAAGAGATGGTGAAAATCACGATACTTCACCGTCAAAGCAGCCACCCATAGACCCACCCCCAAGGCTAGCAATGCAACCTGTAAAATGAGGAGTGGAAAAAGAAGTAAAACCGGCGACGGGTGAATCAGCGCGCCGGTGGGGGTGAAAAATTTAAAAACCAAATAAAATAAAAGAAACGTCGCCAACTGAATCCCAAAAGCCACTAGATTGGAAAAAACAACGGCGAGAGGAATGATCAGCCTCGGAAAATACACTTTTCCCAAAATATGGGTGTTGGATGACAGGGAAAAAGAAACGGCGTTTAGCGTTTGGGAAAAATACCCCCACGGTATCAACCCGCAAAGATAAAAAAGAAACGGAGGTACACCATCCGTCGGAACCCGAACGGCTTTTCCAAAAATGATAAAAAAAACCATGGTCGTCATGAGCGGCTGTAAAAAAAACCACGCCGGCCCCAGAACCGTTTGTTTGTACTTGGAGATAAAATCGCGCTGAACCAAAAGAACTAGCAGATCCTTGTAATGGGCCAAACCTTTCCAATCCACATAAATCCAACTGCGATTG
>JAHFFM010000229.1 GCA_023247935.1 Candidatus Omnitrophota bacterium
TGATAAAGCTCCTTCACTACAACACCTTCACTCTTTTCATCGCATCTTTAATGCGCGAAAGACCTTCGGCGATGAGCTTCACGTCGAGCGCGTAGGAAAGACGGATTCGGTCGGGCGCGCCGAACCATTCGCCCAAATATGTGATTACTTTGTAGTTTTGATATAAAACTGTCAGGAATTCGCGGGCGTTGTTGCATTTGGGGAGAACGTAGAAGGCGCCTTCGGGTTTCCAGAGGTCGAAACCTAAATCTGTCAGCCCTTTGTAGATGAAGTCACGGCGTTCGCGCCAGACTTCTAATTGTTTCGCGGCGTATTCTTTGGGTGCTTTCATCGCGGCCAAAGCTAAATCCTGGCCGACTAGATTTGTGTTCATCGAGGTGTGGGTTTTCATTTCGCAGATGTCTTCTACGATTTTTTTGTCGGCGCTCCAGAGATATCCGACGCGGACTCCGCACATGCAGTAGGTTTTGGAAAAGGAATTGACGGTGATGACGTGATTTCCTTTGATGTGATAATTCTCGCGCTCGTAAATTAAATCTTTGTAGACTTCGTCGGAGACGACGTAGACGCCAAGTTCTGCGGTGATTTTTTCAATTTCTTTGAGAGTTTCAATGGATTCGACGCGGCCGGTCGGGTTGGACGGCGAATTAATTAAAACAGCTTTGCAGCCTTTGACTTTTTTCTTGAAATCGTCGAGATCGATGCGGCCTTTGACGAGGTCCGTGTAAACGGGCTGCATACCAGCCATTTCGATGATCGGCGGATAGGAATAATAATAGGGCCGGGGCAAAAGAACTTTGCCGCCTTTTCCCCACGCTCTAAAAATAAGATCGAGCGCTTCAGACGCGCCGTTGGTGATGACAAAATTTTCTGCAGTTGAACTTGGATATTCTTTAGCGAGAGCTTCGCGAAGATTGAGTTCGCCCTGAATCAAACCGTAGCGTAAGTCTTGGCGAATTTTGACGCTTTCAAAAACTTCTTTGGGAGGCGGAAGATCGGGCTGACCGGAACCAAAACTGATGACGCCGGGGCCTTGTTTCCCGATAAACTCCGCAGGACTTTTTAATTTTAAAATTTCAGCCATGAATTCCTCTTTTCTGGAATAGAAAAAGGTATTCTACAGGTTAGAGCAGGAACAAACAAGGCTGATCACCCGTTTGTTAGGGCTCACGCATCTTAACTGATCATCTGGGATAGAGATAGAGATTGAAATTCCTGAAAATATTTCCGATAGATTAGGAAAAACTCCGGAGGTTTCAGATGTCAGGACTGTCAAGGGATGGATTGGTTGGATATTTGGATGTCATCAAAGATCCCCGAGTGGACAGAACCAAACGGCATCCTTTAGTTTCTGTCTTATTTATCGGGATCTGCTCAGTGCTTTGCGGGGCGGAGAGTTGGGAGCAAATGGAAGATTTTGGAAATGAACGCCATGCGTGGCTGGAAGAGTACGTTGACCTTCCCCACGGGATTCCATCCCATGATACATTTGGGCGAGTGTTTGCGCAGATTGATTCCAAGGCATTTCAAGAAAGTTTTTTGAGTTGGGTGAAACTTGTGAATCTGAAGATGCCCGGACAAATTATCGCAATCGATGGAAAGACCCTTCGCAGGAGCCATGACCGGGCCAACGCTAAAGAAGCGTTGCATCTTGTGAGTGCTTGGTCTTGCGCCAATCATTTAGTCTTGGGGCAAGTTAAAACAAACGAAAAATCTAATGAGATTACTGCGATTCCGGAGCTTTTAAAACTGCTGGATCTTTGCGGATCGATTGTGACGGTGGATGCGATGGGGACTCAGAAGGAAATTGCCCAGGAGATTCAGGATAAAGGCGCTGATTACGTCATGGCCCTGAAAGGCAATCATGAGCTTCTTCATGAAGAAGTCAAAGCTTATTGGCAAGACTCTCAACTGCCCGAGTCTGAGTATCAATCCTTTGAGACTGCGGATAAAGGACATGGTCGAATGGAAATCCGCCGTTACAAAATCAGTGATCATCTTGGGTGGCTTGAGCCCAAGGCAAAGTGGAAAGGATTAAAAACAATTGGAATGGTCGAAAGTCAGAGGATTATTGGAGAACAAAAAACAATTGAGCGCAGGTATTATCTCTCCAGTCTAAAAGCAGACGCCAAAGAATTTGCCCGAGCCGTCCGAGAGCATTGGAGTATTGAAAATCAGCTTCACTGGTCTCTTGATGTTAGTTTCCGGGAAGATCAATGCCGCGTACGCATTCAAAAAGCAGCAGAAAACTTTGCTCTCTTGCGGCGTATGGCGCTCCATATTCTAAAACAAGAAAAAACCCAAAATAAAAGCATCAACCGAAAACGCTGGCTCGCCGCTATGAATCCCAATTACCTTTGCCTCCTCCTCGGAGGTATTTAGATGCGTGAGCCTTGCGAAGGCGGTTCTATGCCTGTGTCCGGGCATCAGGACACTAAAAAACATCTCGTCAAGGCGGCGGGTGTGGTCGGGCTCATGACCTTTACCAGTCGCGTTTTGGGCATGACCCGTGATATTTTCACCGCCGGACGTTTTGGCACCAGCTGGCAGTGGGACGCTTTCCTTTATGCCTTCATGCTTCCTAATTTTTTTCGGCGACTGGTTGGAGAGGGCGCGCTTTCCAGCGCGTTCATTCCTGTTTATAGTGAAATACTTCAGCAAAAGGGGAAAGAAGCCGCATTCCATTTTGCGAATGTTCTCAGCACTTTACTTGTCTGGATCCTCGTGCTTTTTCTTTTGGTTGTTGAAGTAGTCCTCCATTTTTTATGGAAGGCGCCTTTTCTTTCAGAGCGATTGCATTTGACGGTTGATTTACTGCGGATTTTTTTCCCCTATTTATTTTTTATTTCACTGTTTGCACTGGGTATGGGCATTCTGAACTGCCACAAACATTTTTTCACGCCCGCGCTTGGCCCGATTATTCTGGATCTTGCCTGGATTGCTGGCGTTGTTTGGATCGTGCCGCATGCCGGCCAGATTCCCGAAATCCAACTGCGGTGGCTTGCCTGCATCCTGCTCTTTTCCGGAGTCCTGCAATTTTCCGTCGATATTCCGCCGCTTTATAAAATGGGTTTTCGTTATCAGTGGACTTGGGAATTGACGCACGAAGGCCTTAAGAAAACCGG
>JAHFFM010000060.1 GCA_023247935.1 Candidatus Omnitrophota bacterium
TTTGTATTCGTCAAAAGAATGGGTATGCAAGGAATCAGCATCGTGTAAACAGGCAACCAATGCCAATCATCCGCACGCAATATGGCTTGAAAAACAAATAACAGACCTGTAGCCGTAAAAATAAACAAAGTCGCATAATGCTTTTCCGCTCTCAAACGCCATTGTAACCCTAAATAAAAAATCAGGACAGGATAAGCCAGCAACGGAAAAGCACGGCGCAAAAAATCTGAAGAATTAAAAATTCCAATTATGAAAGTACTTGGTTTTAAAAACGAATAAATATTCGCAAGGCTTAACGGATAGTTTAAATGATGGAATGGCGCGTACACCTTTATCGGATAAACAAAAAAATTGTAGTAAAGATCTCCAAAATCTACTCTCACTAAAAAATAAATGGCGACGGGCAGAATAACGAGCAGAAATCCCCTAAAAAATTTGGACAAACCGTGATACATCTGCGTAAGAATGCAACCTATGGCAACAAATCCGATCCCGATATCCTGGCGAAAAAGCGCCGCTAAACCGCCCATTGCGCCGCTAAGGTAAATAAAATTTGCTTTCCTCTGCCCTAGCGATTGCAACAAAAAATAAATGCCGATCAGGACAGCCAAAAGAGCCGCAGGACGCGGACCCGGATAATGAGAGAAATCTCCCAAAACGCAAAGAGCTAAAACAGAACTTGCAATCGACAGTACCATAGGAGCAAATAACCGGCAAATCACATATACCATGGCTACGATTCCGGCGAGCATCCCGCAAGAAAGCAGGCGTTCCACCGTCAGCAATTGACCAAAAATTTTGAATAAAAAAGCTAGTAAATAGTAATATCCCGGCGTGGTAATGGCCATAAAATCACGGTAAGGGGTAGCGCCGCGTAAAATTTCCATAGCGCCGCAAACCCACTCACCATCGTCCAGATAAATCATCCCTACGCGGCTGCCAATAAATAAATAGAAAAAAGAACTAAGATAAATCAGAATGGCGACGATGCTATAAACTCCGCTAGAATAATCTCATAAACCCATGATAAACCAAGACCCGTTTCCTTTCCCACTTTTTTAGCAGTAAAAAGGTGGCACGGCAAAAACAGCAGGGTCAATCGACTAGAGATGATGTTTGATATTCCGGCCTTCTTCGATGAAAACCACTTCTTCGCCGATATTGGTGGCGTGGTCGGCGATACGTTCCAGGTTTCGACTGACTAAAATCAGTTCGACGGCGCGGGCGATGCTATTCGGACTTTCCATCATGTACGTCAGCAATTCACGGAAAATTTGATCGTTGATCCGGTCAACCTGATCATCCGCGCGACAAACTTCTTTGGCAAGCTCAGAATCGTGGTGAATGAAAGCATGAATACTGTCTTTGATCATTTTTTGAGTGAGCGTGGCCATATGCGGGATATCGAT
Source organism: Candidatus Omnitrophota bacterium (assembly GCA_023247935.1). Taxonomy (GTDB): domain Bacteria; phylum Omnitrophota; class Gorgyraeia; order 2-02-FULL-51-18; family 2-02-FULL-51-18; genus JAHFFM01. The sequence continues at coordinate 1,410 of JAHFFM010000060.1, forward strand.
CAAGGGCTTGAGTGGAGGCTCTTTGAGCAAACGCTGGGAAATTTCAGCGATATTAAAAGCCTGGTCCGCAACCCTTTCGAGATTATTATTAATTTTAAGAATAGCCGTCAAAAGACGCAGGTCCCGCGCCGCGGGCTGCCGCAACGCCAAAAGCCTCAGCGCGTCGTCCTCAATTTCAATTTCAAGCTGGTTCACGCGGTCTTCCAAAATAAACACTTCTTCGGCCAAGGATTCTTTTCTTTGAACCAGCGCTTCAACGGAATAATGAATCATTTGCTGCGCCGTATCCGCCATGGACAGCAGTTTTTGTTTTAAATGGATCAATTCTTCGTCAAAATGGCGTTCCATATCAATTCTCCGTTTCCGTACGAAGCCGGCTGATAGCCGGGCGTGTTTGCGGTTCTGAGTCATAAACGCAAAAAACAAACAAATCTTCCAAAAACTCATCGCTTAATTCAGGATTCGTCTCCAAAACCGTATTCAAGGTTTGCACATAATCGCCCGGCGGTTTCGCGATAAAGACTCCCCGGCGTTCCAGGCTTCCGACACCCATATAAATAAAGCGTTCACGATCCGCGGCGCTCATTTTGCGCCAGTCTTTACCCTGAAGCTGGTCCAAAGTTTTTGTCGCGGGTTCCGGGCCGGAGGGCGTTTGCGTGGTGGGCTGTTTAATCGTTCCTGGCGCTGCGGTTGCTTTAGACGGTTTCACAAGCTGATTTTTGAGCGCATTATTTTGCGCTTCCAAGTTTTTGATTTTATTTTCAAGCTTTACCTTGTCGGGTCCGGCTGGCGCCGCTTCCCATTGCTTTTTGAATTTTGTAAGCATGGATTTATTTGCGGAAATGGAACGCTTCAATGTATCGGCTAAACTCCCCGCTTGCACGGGAAATGACAAAATCAAAGAAAGGCAGGTAACCAGCGAAAAAAAACGAAAAAACCTCATCCAAATCGACCGGTGATATAACTTTCCGTCATGGAGTTGTCAGGTTTGGTGAATATCTTTGTGGTTTCACCAAATTCAATCAGTTTCCCCATTAACAAAAACCCGGTTTCATCCGAAACGCGCGCGGCTTGCTGCATGTTATGCGTGACAATAACAATGGTGTATTCATTCTTGAGTTGAAAAATCAATTCTTCGATGCGGGATGTGGCTGTGGGGTCCAAAGCCGAGCATGGCTCATCCATGAGAAGAATTTCGGGGTCCATAGCCAAAGCTCGCGCAATACAAAGCCGTTGCTGTTGGCCCCCTGAAAGTGCCAAGGCTGACTTATCCAAACGATCTTTTACTTCTTCCCATAACGCGGCATGTTTCAATGATTCTTCCACCACTCTGTCCAATTGTTGCCGGTTTTTCACGCCAAGAATGCGGAGGCCATAAGCGATATTTTCGTAAATGGATTTCACAAAAGGCGTAGACTTCTGAAACACCATGCCAACTTTCCGGCGAAGCGAAACCACATCGGTGCCGGGACCATAAATATCCACTCCGTCAATTCGAACGCTTCCCTCAAGCCGTGCCGTTGGATTCAAATCATTCATGCGGTTTAACGTTCTAAGAAAAGTGGACTTTCCGCAGCCGGAAGGGCCGATTAAGGCTGTGACATGATTCTTTTTAAGACGCATGTTAATATTTTCCAGAGAGCGGTTGCCTCCATAATAAAAATTGAGGCGGTCCACCTCTATTTTAATCGTGGCTTCAACAGGAGCTTGCGAATGAGTCTGTCCAGCGTTTACGGTGTGCAGTTTGTTCACAAATGGAGAATTTGGCGTAGATTTAATCATAATTTCGCTCATTTTATAGCATTCCTCCTATTTCTGGGAAAATATTTTGGACTGTCTTGTCACAAAATATCTTGCCTGCAGATTGACAATGAAAACGAGCAAAATCAACACCAAAGCGCCAGCCCAGGCCTGGCGATGCCAGTCATCAAAAGGAGAAATCGCGTACGCAAAAATTTGAATAGGAAGCGCTGAAATCGGCTGTGTTAAGGAACTATGCCAAAAACGATTTCCAAAAGCCGTGAAAAGGAGTGGAGCTGTTTCGCCCGCCACACGGGCCAAGGCCACCATAATGCCCGTGAGAATCCCTCCCATAGCTGTCTGGAGCACAATATCGGTTGTCACCCGCCAACGAGGAATACCCAACGCCACACCCGCTTCCCGGAGCGATGGAGGAACCATGCGGATAAATTGTTCCGTTGTCCGGGTGATAATCGGAATCATCATAATGCCCAGCGCTACGCCGCCTGAAATAGCCGAAAAACTTCTCATAGGAATCACAAACAGCGCGTACGCGAAAGTGCCATAAACAATTGAAGGAATTCCATTCATCACATCCGTGGTAAATCGAATTACTCCGGCAAAACGAGTACCCGCATATTCGGATAAATAAACACCCGCGGCCAATCCAACCGGTACGCCGACGCATAATGCGATGGCGAGCAAAATCAAAGTACCCACAATGGCATTCGCCATTCCGCCGCCGCTTTCGCCTACCGGCTTCGGAAGTTTTGTGAAAAAATCCCAATTTAGAGATGAAAGCCCTTGATGCAGCAAATCATAGAGAATGCTAAAAAGAGGCCACAGCACTAGCAAAGCGCAAAGCGAAAGAGCGTAAACCGCCAAGCGGTCTTTCCATTCCCTTACCGCCCGTGTTTTACGAAAAGCTTCGGCTATGCCGCGCGCATCGCTTGTGGCTGACGAGAGAACTGTTTGCGTTCCATTGACCATATAAGCATCCTTGCTAAAACGTTCACAAAAATGGAGACAAAAAGAAGCACCAAACCGATTTCAATCAACGCGGATTGATAAATTTTCCCGGTTGCCTCCGTAAATTCATTCGCAATGACGCTGGCGAGCGTATAGCCAGGCGAAAAAAGCGACGCGGAAATTTTGACATTATTCCCTATAATCATGGTTACCGCCATCGTCTCCCCTATCGCCCGGCCTAGAGCGAGAATCACGGCGCCCACAATCCCTGTTTTTCCATAACTTAAAATAATGGACCTCATGGCTTCCCAGCGCGTGGCCCCAAGCGCATAAGCCGCCTCTTTATAAATTGTCGGCACAGACAATATCACTTCCCGCGAGACAGAAATAATAAAAGGGACGATCATCACAGCCAAGACCACGCTCGCAGAAAGAAATCCTACGCCGTAATTAGGTCCTTGGAAAAAAGGCAAAAAACCGAGGGTTTTACCCAAAAATGGCTGCACAACATTGCGCATTTGCGGCACCAATTCAAACACCGCCCACAAACCATAGACGACACTTGGAATGGCCGCCAGCAAGTCCACCAGCATGGAAACCGTATTCCGGATCCAAATGGGAGCGTACTCTGCCAAATACAAAGCCGTCCCCACTCCGATAGGCACGGCTATCAATAAAGCGACAAAAGAGGAAACAAGTGTTCCATAGATAAAAGGCAGGGCTCCAAAATTTTCAAAAACCGGATCCCAAGTCGTTGTCCATAAAAAAGCAGGGCCGAATTTCTGGATGGAGGGCCAGGAAGCGTGAAGCAGCATTGCGAATATCAAAAAAGCCAACGCCAGGATGACGCAGGAAAGCGCCATCACTGTGCGTTGGAAAACGATATCTCCCCAATCTTTCCGGTTTTCAGAAGAGGCCATCAATCCTTTAAATTTATACCTTTACGTCTTCGAGCTTCTTATCGATCATTTGCACAACTTCTTGAGGAAGCGGCGCGTACAACAGATCTTTGGCGTATTGTTGACCATCATGAACAGCCCAACGGACAAAATCCAGAATGGCCTGCCCTTTGATTTTATCATCGGCGTTTTTATAAATCAAAAGCCATGTAAAGGCCGCGATCGGATAAGCATCCGCGTTCTTGCTGTTCACAAGAGACACACGGAAATCCGAAGGAATGGTTACGCCTTCAGCAGCTTTGGAGGTGCTGTCAAGTGTCGGCTCAATAAAATTGCCCGATTGATTCTGGACAAACGCAAAAGCCAGGTTATTTTTTTCGGCATAGGAAAGCTCCACATAACCGATAGCGCCCGGGCTCTGCTTAATCAAACCCGCGACCCCTTCGTTGCCTTTTCCTCCCAATCCTACCGGCCAGTTCACGGAAGTGCCTTTACCCACTTGCAATTTCCATGCGCCGCTCACGGAGCTAAGGTAGTCAACAAAAATAAAGGTTGTGCCGCTTCCATCCGAACGATGAGCCACAATAATCGGCATATCAGGAATGCTTAATCCCGGGTTTGCCGCGGCAATCTTCGCATCGCTCCACTGGGTAATTTTTCCAAGAAAGATGTCCCCAATCACTTCCGGAGACAATTTCAAACCTTTTTCAACACCGGGGAGGTTATAAGCCATAACCACAGCACCCATCACGGTCGGAATGTGAAAAATCCGGCCCGGAGCGTCCGCAAGCTGCTGGTCCGTCATAGGTCCATCTGATGCGCCAAAATCCACGGTTTTAGCAGTGATTTGTTTAATACCGCCGCCCGAACCGATCGATTGGTAATTAAAACGCACGTCCGGTTTTACAGACGTATACACATCGAACCATTTCGAATAAATCGGGTAAGGGAACGTAGCGCCCGCTCCGTTGATAAGCACAGGAGCAGCAGCCATCGCCGCGGTCGCGGCAATTCCCAATCCGATCAGAAGAGCAAAAGATTTCTTAATCATGCTTTCCTCCGGTTAGAATTTATAAACAAAATCAAGTTGAGAACGAAACACTTCTTCGTCCGTTGCACTTCCCAAACCCAATGTTGCGGAAGATGATACGGGATGCAATGAGCGCACGACATAGCCGGTCCAATTGACGACCAAGCTGTCCGTGAGCTGATAACCCAAACCGAATTTATGTCCTTTTCGGTTCGTGAAACCATTGGTTCCGGGGCCGCCGAAATCGCTGTCGTTGAACGCAGCCACAACCGCGTTAACACCGATTTCATAGTACCCATAATTGAATTCCCAACTGCCCTTCTTCTTCGCTTTGCCAACCTTAAAGCCAAGACCCCAAGCTTCATCTGAATCATGGATGTCATTGCCGCTAGTCTGCGCAAAGTCGTCAGTGCCGACATTCGCCGTATTCACTGCGTAGTCATACCACAATGTCACCGGCATATCATGGGTATAGAAAACGATTTCCGGATAAAGGTCCAATACTCTGAAATCATCCGCGGTAATGGAATTGGTGCGGAGATAAGAAGTGGCGGCCGTGTTATTGGCAGCCAGGATGGTTTGGAACCAGTTGGTGTAATCGTAGAATGAAGCGCCAAAGTTGAAATCAACAGGCTGGTCGGTGCCGAAATTATAAGTGGAATAATTCACAGCGCCTTGATAACCATAAAGCTCTGCGTCATTATCCACAGCGGCATTTTCATTGACGATGAATTGACCAGCGGTTGTCTGGACATTCAATTTGTTTTCTTCGGTGCTCAACAAATTCCAGTTAGCCTGTTCAAAAGCACCTTCAGGCGTCACGTCCGCATCCCACACAATGGTCGTGGAATAGCGCAAAAACGGGTTTTCAAATTTACCGGCGCCGATTTTAATACCCTTTAACGGGCCGTAATCCTTCAGGCCGTTGGGTTCATAGATCGCATAAGCACGATCAACAAGGATGTTTTTGAAAGTGAAATAGCCGGAATTTCCAAGGGTTTGGTTGGTGGAATTAGGATCCGTGGTGCTGCCTGTAGCCAAGCGAAATCCAACTTTCCAATCATCGCCGTAATCCTTTTCAAAGCCCCAGCGCAAACGAACACGGAAACGATTGCGAGTGCGGTCCGAAGAGGTCGTGGTGGAACCCGAGTCAGAGACCCTGTTGCTATATTGAAAGGCTTCATAGCGCAAACGGAAATCTCCGCCAAACTTAGCGCCTTTCATCCATGGAATTGCATCTCCGATATTGTCTTTGATGCCTTTTTGCCAATCATTTTCCGACAATTGAGGAGTCGAAGAAGGCTGCGCAGGCGCACTAGGTTGAGGCGTTTCATAAGTTTTTCTTGATTCTAATTGTAAAATTCGTGCATTTTGAGAATCAATTGTCGCCTGCATTGTGGACAATTGTCTCTTTAGCGCCTCTAAAGAACCTGCAATATCTTCAGACGCGGATGCATCCGCATAGGCGGGCAGAATGCTGGCCCAAGAGGCCAAGAGCAACCAAACAACTACTTTCTTCATAACTTACTTCCTCCGTGAAAATAACATTTAACCTACTCCAATTTCTGTCCAAGAGCTTAGATGATCAGAATGAAGAAATAATGAAATAAATATGAAGTTTTTGTGAAGAAAGAGTCTTGTTTCGGTAAGGAAGCCTATAAAATGCTGGCTAAGGACGTTTTGATGTCCGGATAAAGAAATCGATACCCCTCTTCTTGAAGGCGTTTAGGCACCGCTTTTTGACCTGTAATAACCATATCAGCCATTTCTCCCAAGAGGATTTTTAAGGCAAAAGCTGGGACTGGCGCCCAGGAAGGACGTTTCATGGCTTGGCCTAATTCCGCGCAAAATTCTTTCATGGTTAAAATGCCCGGCGACACCGCATTTACAGGGCCGGAAAGGGATGAATTTTGAAGCGCGTAAAGAATAATCCCTATCAGATCCTCACGATGAACCCAGGGAAAAAACTGGTCCCCTGACCCCAGGGGCCCTCCCACAAAAAAACGGAAAGGCGGAATAAATTTCTTGAGCGCTCCGCCTTCTTTTTCCAAAACAATCCCGATGCGAATCAGCACGACGCGCGCGCCCAAACTTTGCGCTTTTTTGGCCTCTTCTTCCCACTGGGCGCATAAATTAGCCAAAAAATCGTCCCCTTTGGGAAAATCCTCAGTGACTTCGCCGGACTTCACCGACCCATAATAACCAACGGCGGAAGCATTGATGAATGTTTTTGGTTTTTTAGAGGCATACGTCGCGGCGGAAATCAAGGCGCGGGTCGCATCCAGGCGGCTGTTTTTCAAAATCTCTTTTTGAGGCGCTGTCCAACGCTTTCCGGCAATCCCCTCTCCGGAGAGATTGATAATCGCGTCGGCGCCATCCAATTGTGAAGTCCAGAGGCCCAGACTTTTTCCATCCCACCAATCAACGGTCAGATTTTGAGAGCGTTCGTTCTTGAAGGCGTCCGTTCTCCGGGATAGAACAATGACATGATGATTCTGATCAAGTAACCTTTTGACAAGAATCCTTCCAACAAATCCCGTTGCGCCTGAAATAACGATTTTTGCCATATCATAATATTTTAGTTCCTTTTAAGGCCCCAAGCAAGCAAAGAGCCAGCCCGAAGGAACAAACCACGCTGGCGCCTGTCGGAAAATCAAAAAAATAGGACACCGCCATTCCCACTGCGCTGACGCACAATCCCACAAGCCACCCCAGCCAAAGCCTTGCGGTGCGCCTTTGCGTGAATAAAATAGCAGCGGACGCCGGGACCACCAAAAAGGAAAATACCAGAAACACCCCGGCAATCTTGACGGAACTGGTCACCACAAAGCCGAATGAAGCATAAAATAAAAAATCCCATAGCCTTACGTTGATTTTTCTCTGATAAGCCCCCTCGGGGTTTTCTGAAATCAGAAAAAACTTTTCCCTGAAAATATAATGAAAAGCTCCTATCAAAGAATAAACAAAAAACATCTTGAGAACATCTTTACGGCTCACCAGAAGAATATTACCCACAAGTGCATGCCGGATATGCTCATCCCCTTCCCCTACGCGGCTCAAAACCAAAAGAAGAAAAGCGGCTGAAACCGCATAAATGATACCAATAATCGCTTCATGAGGGATGCGCTGCTTTTTAAAGCGGGTTAATGAAAATACGGCAGCACCCGCAAGAGTAAATGCCAGAGACAGCCAATAAGACTCCGCGCTGTCCATGGCAAAACCAAACGATAAAGCCACCCCCGCGCCAAGCGCCGCAATCTGCGCCAACGCCAGGTCTACAAAAATGACCTGGCGTTCAATCACATGAAGTCCCAAATACGCGTGCATTCCCGTCAACACCAGGCAAGCCAAAAAAGGAAGCGTCATCATGTGAAAAAAATCGCTCATTTATTTCAAGGCCTCCGCTATTTGTTTGACGTTGTAATCATAAAAAGAAAAAATATCCTCCGCTCCGGGTATTTCTCCCACGTTTTGGGCGATAAGAATTACTTTTCCCGCTATCTTTTCAGCCAGTGCGTCGGATGCGCTTTTATCAAAATAAGTGGGCTGTAGAATCAACTGAACATGGTTTGCGCGCGCATAATCTTCCAGTTCCTGGAGATGCCGGGGGCTGGGAGGAATACCAGGTTTTGTTTCTATAAATTGAGTCGCCTTTAACCCAAGAAACTCGGCCAAGTATTCTATGTCTTCGTGATAAGAGTATACTTCTTTCCCGGCGCAATGTGAGCACAACGCTTTCCATTCTCCGATTTTCTTCTTCATTTCAGACTGAAACTGGCTGAGGTTGGCGTCATAAAAAGTTGCGTGGGCACCATCCAGCTCTTTCAACTTTTGGGCAAGGGTTGCGGCCATAACCAACGCATTTTCGGGACCCATGACATAATGCGGGTTTCCAAAAAGATGCATGTCGCCTCCGGATCTTGAAAGAGCTCCTTGAGGGATTCCCAAAAGACGGATTCCGTTCGATAAATCCACGGATCGTTCCCCTCCCCGGAAAAATTCCGGCTTTCCGGCAGCCTCCGCCAGAGGATCCGACCAAGCTTCAAGGTCCATGCCGCCATTCACGTACAAATCAGCCTTTGCCAATTTGCGCACATCACTTGGTTTCGGCTGAATAAAATGGCCATTGAATTTAGGAGA
>JAHFFM010000230.1 GCA_023247935.1 Candidatus Omnitrophota bacterium
CTGGACGAATCCGCCGCGCTTTGTGGCGGAGAGCTACCGAGGAATAAACTTTTCCGCCAACTTTCGGCGGACCGATACTATATCAAATACGTCTAAAAATCAAAAGGACGCGAAAAATGTTCTTCGCGTCCTTTTTGGCGTAAAACCCGGAGGGCTTTACGCCTAAATATTATTTCGATCCGGCAAAGACAAATAAAAATTCATGAACGCAGCCGTGACAAAAACGCCCAGGAACGAATTCACAAAACTGCTCGGAAACGAAAAAACAAGTTGGCTTATTTTTTCATCCTTTATTCCGATGCTGATCCCCGCAAGAACTCCGCCCAGCAAAAGGCCGATACCAAAACCGATCAACACCAAAAGTCCTGAAATGCCCAACAGCTTCAGAATATTTTTCTTAACGAGCTTGATGCTCAGTTTTAAAGCGGTTCCTACTCCCTTTTCATCCGCCACAATGGCATAAGGAGACAAAAATAAAAGCACCGCAAAATAAACGCCAAAAGCGGCGCAAAGAATCATAAGCGGTACAGAAATAAAAGGCTTGTCCTGCAGGAAAGCACCCGCCAAAGCGGCCAGAAGCACAAACACGCCTACGATCAAGGAAACCGCAAGCCCTAAAAACAATACCTTGATATAATATTTCCCGCCGCCCGACAAAAAACTTCCAAGACCGGCGGTCTGCCCTTTAACCGCGTCCCGGACATAAGCCATAGAACCGCCCTGGAAATAAATACTCAAAAGGACGAATAAGCCCATGACTCCGATTAAAGCCGGAGAAGGCCCCTGTGTTGAATCCGGAACAGGAGGTGCAAGCAAAACATTTAAAATGTTAAATATTAAACCAAATACAAAGAGCAAAAAAACAAGGCCCATGCTCTTTTTTGTAATTCCAAAACCTTTAGAAATCGATTCCATTATACCCATAGATTCATTCTCTCCTTTTATTTCACAACTCCAGCTCTTTCAATAAATTGTGAAAATAGAACTTGGTTTTAGATTATCAGCCCTAAACAACCGTGTCAACCGGAAACATCTTGCCGGTGCTTAAACGCTCTTGAAAGACTGGCCTTGTCCACAAATTCCAGCGAACTTCCGACGGGTACGCCATGGGCGATACGCGTCACCTTGATCTTTCCGCCCGAGGCGGACCCGCCTATGGCGGGCAGCACTTTCAATTGTTTAGCCAAATAAGCGGCCGTGGCGTCTCCCTCTGTATCCGAAGTTGTGGCAAGCACCACTTCCCGGATATTCTCGTCTTTAAGGCGGGACAAAAGTTCTTTGACGCGAATATCTTTAGGCCCTATTCCTTCCAGCGGTGACAAAGCGCCCATCAACACATGATAAACGCCGGAAAAATCGCCTGATTTTTCAACGGCAATCACATCCTTCGGGTCTTGAACCACACAAATCACGCTATGATCCCGAGTCGGGTCCGAACAAACGTGGCAAATCTCATCCTCGCTTAAATTAAAACATTGGCGGCAGGAATGAATGTTCGCGTTCACTTTTAAAAGCATGCGGGAAAAATTTTCCACTTCTTCCGCAGTCGCGGAAAGAATGTACATGGCGAAACGCTCCGCCGTGCGCTTCCCCACTCCCGGAAGATTGGCAAAGGCGTCGATAAGCTGAATCATGGATTCAGGATAAGGCATACAAAATCCGTTTTAAGGAAGAATTCGTCCGCCGAACATATTCATGGCGGATTTAATTGTCGGGTCGTCTTGCGCGGGCGGCAAATTCACCTTTTCTTGCGGAACTGCTTCCTCGTCCCGCCCCGACAAGTCCTTTATTAATTCAAAAGAAATCACGATGCTTTGCCCTGTTATTTTGGATAAATGTTTTTCCAAAAGGCGCCTGTTGTCCGGCGCTTCCAGGCATTCCTTAAAAAAATTATGACTGGGCGGAAAGCCGATCACGGCCTTGCCCTCACCCAGCATTCCCGGCTGCCCACCCTCAAGATAAGAGCCCGCGTTCATTTTTTCGCTTTTCACGGCTTGCACAAACTGCGCCCAAACCGAATCAAAAGACACGGAACTTTCAAGCGCTCTCGGCGCCGGATTTAATTCCATGTCAGACGGCGGCAGTTCTTCGATGTCCGTTTCGTCTTCATCCGCCGCATCCTGTGAGGGTTGGCTTATTTTCTTGGGCGTGAACGCCGGAGCGGGCTCAGCGGAACGGCTTATCGGGGGAATTGGAGTTTTTTTTTCAAAACCACCGGAATCTTTTAGCGATTCAAGCAGTTTGGAAAGCTCTTCCATGGGCGTACGATTCGCGAGCTTGATGAGAGCGATTTCAAGCGGAATGCGCTTCATTTCAAACCGCTTTAAAATTTGAATGGAGTGTAAAATCACGCTGAAAAAATAGAATAAATCATCGCGGGTGAACAACGCTTTTTGCCGGAGCAGGTTTTTTTTATGAGATTCGGTGGCGTCAACCAGATCCAAGAGCTCCCCCGACACATGCAAGAAAAGAAGGTTTCGCACGTGCTCCAGCACCTTTTCCAAAAAAAGAAGCGGGTCTCTTCCGTCTTCGAGAATTTCATTCAAGGTTTTCAAAGCCGCGGCCGCGTCTTTTTTTCCCAAGGTGTCAAAAAGCTCCACGATCTTTTCTTCCTCAAGCATGCCAAGCGACTGCACCACATCCTTGATGGAAATTTTGTTTTCGGAGGAAGCGGCTATTTGGTCAAGAATGGTTTGGCCGTCACGAAGACTTCCGTCCGCGGCTTTAGCCATGGCAAAAATCGCTTCGTCATCCGCTTTGATCTTTTCTTTTTTACAGATTTCCTTCAAAACTTCCGCAATTTTTTCCGTGGTGATGCGGCGGAAATCAAAACGCTGGCAGCGGGATAAAATCGTGGCCGGAACTTTTTGCGCGGATGTGGTCGCGAAAATAAATTTCACATGCGCAGGCGGCTCTTCGAGAGTTTTAAGAAGCGCGTTAAAACCGTCAGTTGTGATTTGGTGAACTTCGTCGATGATGTAAATTTTGAATTTGCCCGACGCCGGAGCGAAGCGCACGTTCTCACGAAGCGCACGGATTTCGTCGATGCCGCGATTGGAAGCGCCGTCCACTTCCAGCACGTCCAAAGCACGGGAATTTTCAATCTCCACGCAAGCC
>JAHFFM010000231.1 GCA_023247935.1 Candidatus Omnitrophota bacterium
AATCGTCATAGGAGGCGCTCTCCCGGCACGAAGCGCAGGGCTTGTATTTGGCCGCCATAGCTTCCACACGGGACCTAAAGGTGACGAGATTGGCCTGCGGAATACGCTCCAGTTCCGGAGAATTGGGTAAATAGAAAATTTTTGTGTTTTTTTCCCCGATGTACTCTTCTTTTAGGAAGGGGTTCTTGGGTGTTTCTTTCCAAAGTCCCAAGGCGTTTCTCTGAGCATCCAAAGCCGCTTTCTTGAATGGCTCCGAGTGAGTCAAATTTGGCGGCGTTAGGCGGGGTCTGGCGTGCCCCGCTTTGAGGAGTTCGAGGTTTACAAACACGCCATTCTCCAAATAAACGTAGCCGAGCAGATTGTTTCGCCGATCCCGAAGCCTGGAGCCCCATTCAATCCAGATATTTTTCTTCAGCACCAGACTCTCGTTGTAAGCTTTGGCGTTCTTGCCGTAAGCGCGCACCAACGGGATGATGTGCTGAAGCGGCGGTGATTCCAGGCCCGCGTATTTCAATATTTTACCGCCTGCCAACCGCACGGTGTCCCCGCTCAAAACTTCTTCAACAAATGCCCGCTGTCTGTCCGCGGCTTGCCCTGAAAGCGGGATGCACAACAAAGTAAGAGTAAAAAAAACCGCAGTGATTCTAGAATTGCTCAAGGATTTCAAGCGTCTGCTCGGGATCTTTTGTTTTGATGACAAGACAACCGCTTTCCTGATTTTTGGTAGCGGTGCAGTAAGCGTACTCGATGTTAATATCCGCGCGGAAAAGCTTTTTGGCGACCATGGAAATAATACCGGGACGGTTGTCGATATCGATGACAACCACGTCTTGAACGATGGTGTAAGCCTCTTCCTGCTCTAAAATAAGCAGCGCTTTTGTCGGGGAATCCACGATGAGCCGTACAATGGCATGATCCACCGTGTCGTGAACCGACATGGCATGGATATTGATATTATTTTCCGCCAAAGTCGAGCAAATATAGGAAAGCCGCCCCGGCTTATTTTCCATGAAAACGGAAAGCTGTTTTTCTATGGGCATTGGAAGTTACCCAAAGAATTTCTCGCCCTGAGCCCAGTTTTGGCCGTCTACCTCGTCAATCACAAGATAAGTGGCATTTTTTGGCTTGCCGGCGACCCGTTCCAGAGTATCCGCAAATTCCCTGGCAATTTTCTGTTTCTGCTCTTGGGAGAGTTTTCCTACGATTTTGAGGTTGATGTATGGCATAACCCATTGTACCCCGTGGCCGTTATGGGTTCAAGACTTTCGGAATGTAGACGAGACGTAGGGTCATTTTTTATAAAGGGTTTTAGCGGTGATCGCCTGCAGCTGGGAGTGAATTTTACCGTTGGAAGCCAGCACATCCCCGCTTTTCAAGTAATCCGGTTTTCCCCAAAGATCGGTGATCTTGCCCCCCGCCTCCTTGATAAGCAAGGCTCCCGCAGCAATATCCCAGGCCGAGAGGTTGATTTCCCAGAAACCATCAAGCCTTCCGCAAGCCACGTAAGCAAGATCCAGCGCGGCCGATCCACCCCTCCTCATACCGGAACTGGCCAGCGAAATCTCCTTAAACGAATCCATGTATTCATCAAATCGGTTTCTAGCGCGAAACGGGATGCCGGTCGTCATGAGCGCGTCGGACAAACGGCTTACTTTGGAGACGTGAAAACGTTTTTGGTTGAGATGGGCGCCTTTTCCACGGGCGGCGCTGAAGAGTTCACGGTGAAGCGGATCGTAAACAACCCCGGCCTGAAGAGCGCCATGATTCATCACGCCGATGGAGACTGAAAATAAGGGAAACCGGTGAATATAATTGGCCGTCCCGTCCAGAGGATCGATGATCCATAGCGCTCCCGTTCCTTCCGCCAGCCCGCTTTCTTCCCCCTGAATCGAGTGAGACGGAAAAGAACGCTTGATCATGGAAATAATCAACGCCTCGGATCTCTTATCGAGCTCCGTCACAAAATCATTTTTTGATTTGGTATGGATTTGGGAATTTTTTAATTTTCCATAAGAACGCATCAAAAGCTTTCCCGCTGCCATCGCCGCTTTTTGCGCCACGGCCAAGTAGTTTTCTTTGGTCTCTTTCACTGGATGCCTTTGGCTATCATATCGGTTATGAGTTCTTTAAAATTATTTTGGTAGGTAAACACGTGAAAACCCATCTCCCTGGCCGCATCGGTTAAGTCGCGCCTATCATCTATGTAATAAATCTCGCCCGGTTTTGCTCGGCAGGCCAGGGCGGCTTTTTGATAGATCTTTTCGTCCGGTTTTCTTCTTTTCTTTTTAAACGAAAGAATCAAACGGTCAAATTTTCCAAGCACCGGATATTTTTTTTGAATATATTCAAAATGCATTCTGTTTGTATTGGAAATTAAAACGAGCCTGTATTTTTTTGAAAGAGCTTCGATGAGCCCTATCATTTCATTTTTGGGGGTAAAAATCTCATTCCAGACGGTTTTGAATTGACCAAATTTCAGCTGGTGGCCCAACGCTTTCTTTATTTCACGATAAAATTGGGCGGAGGAGATCTTTCCCCCGTCGTAGAGGACTTCGAGGCCCGAACTGACAAAGTAATCCTCGATTTCCTTCGTGGAAAGGCCGGAAGCCTTCGAAAGCCTCTTGAAAGCGGCGTCGAAATTAAAATGCAGGATCACCTTCCCCAAATCAAAGAGGATAGCTTTTATTTTTTTGGGAGATTGGGATTTTGACATGTCCGACATTATAACATAACATAAGCGCATGTCGAATCCGGCGATTGCCATTCAAAACCTAACAAAAACCTACAGAGGGCTGAAAGCCGTTGATCGCCTGTCCCTGACCGTCCGGGAGGGTGATTTTATGGCGTTTTTGGGTCCCAACGGGGCCGGAAAAACGACCACCATTCATTCCATCACCGGTCTTTGCAATTTTGACTCGGGCTCCATAAAAATTTTTGGGCATGACGTGATCCGGGATTACCGGCAAACGCGTCCGCTGATCGGTCTCTGCCCGCAGGAATTCAACTTGGACCCGTTCCTGAACATTGAAGGCGTGTTGACCTATCAGGCCGGTTATTTCGGCGTGCCGAAAGCAAAAGCCGCGGAAAAAGCCGGGGAGC
>JAHFFM010000061.1 GCA_023247935.1 Candidatus Omnitrophota bacterium
CGCGTTCTTGGTCACAGCCACAAGCGTGACATCACTAAAAGAGCGGCCTGATTTTTTAGCGGCCAAACTCATTCGCTCTTTGATTTTTTCGAAATTTTCTTTGATAGACACGGATAAAACCCCGGAGGATGAATTCATCATAAAGGGGGAAAAATGCTGATATTCGTGATCACGAATCCCCCGTCACAGCCGACTCCAGCCGATTCGCGCGCCGGGACCAAACAAAAGCCGTCCACGCAATGCCGGTCAGCACCATGGCGACGATTCCGAATAGAAAAAAAACAGCCACGGAAAGTGCTTTTGACGACAAAGAGTTGGGGTCCCCAAAACAAACTGCGCAAGCGGTAAAAAAATAAGCCTCCATCACGCGTTTCCCAGATTTTTAGATTTCGTCATAAACCAAAAAAGATAAATAACCGCGAAGGCTCCAAACGCGAAAGCTGCCCAAGCCCAAACCGGCCTAGACGAATAAGCCCAAACGCCAAAGAACGCGCTCAAAACAATAGAAGCAAGAATGAAAACGATATGCAGGACTCTTAGAGACATCCGCCCCCCTATAAATCAGGTTGAGGGTGGGTTGTGAGTAGTGGGCCGGGGGTGTGGATGGGGAGTTCTAATAATTCACTCACCCTCACTCCTCAATAACCATGCCAGGACGGCCACAACAAAAGAACAAAAAAGAAACAAACGGCTAAAATTAAAATACTGCCAATGATTTTTTTTTCAGTCGATAAATGCATAAAAAATGCCGCGACAAGCGAGCCCTTAACGGAAGCAATTAAAAGCGCCACCACAATCGCAATCGTCAAAGGAAGATGTAAATAAGAAACGCCAACGGTTAACACCGTCAGAACAGCCAGGGCTATAAAAACCCGGACGTATAATTTGACTTGTTTTTGCACCGCTTCAGGTGAAGTCGCGCTCACTTTTCAATTCCTTATAGCAAATAAAGAACGGGAAACAAGAAAATCCAAACCAAATCCACAAAATGCCAGTACAAACCGGCAGCCTCAATCCGTCCGGTAAACTGCTCCGGGGACTTTTCCCACATTTTAACACCAAACAAAAGAAAATAAGTATTCACCAAAATGCCGCCGATCACGTGCAATCCATGCAAGCCGGTTAAAGTGAAATAAGTGGCATAAAAATTATTCGTGGACGGGAAATGATGATTCTCAAATTTATGGCCGTATTCGAATGACTTTATGATCAAAAAACAAATGCCCAAAAGAATCGTAATCGCCATATACATTTTGTACTTCGCAAGATTTTTTAATTCAAGCGAAGCCCAGGCCATGACCATAGTCACGCTCGAAACAATAAGAACCAAGGTGTTCAGTGTGGCCAAAGGCACATTCAAAATGGTGCTGCCATGCGGCCAATCCATAGAACCCGTGCGAAGCATGATATAAGCGGAAAATAACCCTCCAAAAAGCATGATTTCGGACGCCAGGAAACACCAAACGCCAAGCTTGGAATTGGTGACGCCCGTGACCGGATGAGGATGATCAATATATCGAATCAAGTTATCAGACATGTTAATTTTTTTCCTTCATAGACTGAGGCCAGAAATCGGCCTTGTTACCCGGAACACTGTATTCATAAGGACCGCGGTAAACCACTGGCGCTGCCGCAAAATTTCCATGCGGCGGTGGTGACGGCGCGGTCCACTCAAGCGTCGTGGCTTCCCAAGGGTTCTTGTCCACTTTTTTACCCGCGAAAATGCTCCAAAAAAAGTTGATGATAAAAGGAATTTGAGCCAGCCCCAAACACCATGCCGAAATGGAAATCACGACATTTAAAGGCTGCGTCGGGAGCGCGTGCGCGTATTCTGTCGGATTATATAAACGGCGGGAAACACCGGCCAACCCCAAAATAAACATCGGCATAAACACGCCGTTAATAAAAATAAAGGAGGGCCAGAAATGAAGTTTGCCTAGAAAATTATTCAAAGTTCTCCCTGTCACCTTTGGAAACCAGTGATAAATACCGGCAAAAAGCGCAAAAATGGTTCCCGGCGCCACCACATAATGAAAATGACCGATCACGTAATAAGTGTCATGCAAATGAATGTCCGCCGCATTCAAACCCAGCGGAAGTCCGGTCAGCCCCCCGATTCCAAACATCGGCAAAAACGCCAGCGCAAACAGCATGGGAGTCGTAAAACGAATGGAACCTCCCCACAAGCTCAGCATCAAGGTGGTTAAGATAACAACAGATGGAATGGAAATAATCATGGTGGTGACTTGAAAAAAGGTGGACATCTTTTGTCCCATGCCCGTCAAATACATGTGATGCGCCCAAACAACAAAAGACATGCATCCAAGGAAAATCGTTGACCAAACCAGGGGTTTATACCCATAAAGCGGCTTGCGGGTGTTGCAGGCGATAATTTCCGCGATAATGCCCATGGCCGGAAGAATCAATACGTAAACTTCAGGATGCGCCAAAAACCAGAATAAATGCTGCCACAACACGGCGTGTCCGCCCCCGGCGTATCCCTCAAGAATCTGGCCATTCACCACCAACCCTGTAGGCATAAAAAAACTCGTATGCGCTAAACGATCCATCAACTGTAGAACGCCCGCGGCCATCAGCGGAGGAAAAGCCAAAAGTAAAAGAAAGGAAGTGACAAATTGCGCCCAAACAAAAAAGGGAAGCCGGTCAAAAGAAAGGCCGTCGGCTCTAAGCTGAATAGTAGTCACAATAAAATTCACGGAGCCTAAAAGAGAAGAGTTGATCAAGAAAGTCATCCCAATCAGCCACCACGTTTGCCCGGAGGACGCTAGAATCGAAAGAGGCGCGTAAGAAGTCCATCCGGATTGCGCCGATCCCCCAGGAACAAAAAAACTCGCGAGCATCACGACACCACCAATAAAATAAAGCCAATAACTCATCATGTTCAACTTTGGAAAAGCCATATCAGGCGCACCAATTTGCAGAGGAAGCACATAATTTCCAAACCCGCCTACGGCCAAAGGCACGACACCCAAAAACACCATGATGGTTCCATGCATCGCGCCCAGCTGATTATAAAACTCAGGCAGCATAATCCCGCCAGGCATCACACCTTCATTAAACCAGGTTCCGATAAATGGAAGCGGCTGGCCGGGGTAAGCCAATTGCCAGCGAATCAGCAACATCAAACAAAAACCGAAAAATAAAAACAGGAGCCCCGTAACCGCGTATTGAGCACCAATGACTTTATGATCAACGGAAAAAATATATTTCCGCCAAAAAGGCAAATCGTGCGAATGGTCTTGATGTTCAGCGTGATGATGAGAATGATCGTGTGACATGAAGTATCCTAAGTCGTTTTTTGGGCCAGCTGCTCGCTTGCCCATTGGTCAAATTTATCCTGCTCAAGAACCGTAAAAAAACCTCGCATCCGGTAATGGCCCAAGCCGCAAAGCTGCGCGCAGGCAATTTCAAACTCTCCAGACTGTTTAGCCTCAAACCAAAGAGAGATCGCTTGACCTGGAATCGCGTCCTGCTTCACCCGCATCACCGGTAAAAAAAAGCTATGAATGACGTCTTTTGAGCTCAAATCCACGATCACAGGAACATGCACCGGGATCTGAAGCTGGTTGATCGTAGAAAAATCATCTTTCCCATTGGGGTCATTAGGGTCTAAGCCCAGCGGGTTCATGGCACTCATCAGTTTTGGGTCAGACTTTCCAAATACCCTATCCTTTCCCGGATAGTGAATATTCCAAGCAAATTGCTCAGCAACCACCTTTACATGGAGCGCTTTGTCCGGATCCGGGAACGCCTCCCTATATTGATGCCATACAGGAAAAGAAAACGCGGTCAGTAGAATGACTTCGGTGACAGCCACCGCAATCTCAAGATAAGTGGGAAGTTTGAAATGTTTAACGTGATATTCCGCTTTATGTCCCGGTCGAGCGCGATAGCGGAAAATGGAATAAATAAGGAAAAAAGCCCAGCCCACAAAAAGAACCAGCATGACTAAGTGAATCACACGAATTAAGCGGTCAATGGCCCAGCCGTGAGTGGAAATATCAATCGGCAAGCCCCAGCCATAATAAGAATTGTTCATAGCGCACAATTATCTATGGCTGGGTAAAAAATGTCAACAAAAGCAATCCATTAATTCATCGATCTCGCGGATGGCCTTCTGAATTTCATCGCTTACTGGATTTTGGTCTTTTAAAAGCGTCAATATCCCACGCTGAAAAGCCAATCTTTGGAGAACATGATCCGGATTCACCGACATGTCTTATCCCGCCTTTTGAAGACTTCTTGAAAAATATCCCCCTGTTAACGCGTCAATCCCGGCCGTCAACTCCTGAAGCTTTAATTCTTTTTCGAGTTTGAGCGGCAATTCTTTAGGCGGATGCAGCCATATCTCCACTTGCAGCTGCCGCCTCTCAAAATATAGATGCGTCACTTCATTCAAAAGATCATCCCGAAGCTCAACCATGAGCTTTGAACGTGTATCAATGGAAGTCTGGTCATCATTCCAAATAAGCTCCCCCATATTCCAACTCAAACCCACATGCCAATCCGTGCTTTTCTCCGGCGGTCCGATGATAAAGGTATCCGGGTCAGCCGTGCCTCCCCTATCCAAATCCACGTTCTGGTCTTTTCCAGCGTCCGTTGTGAAAGAAACGGTGGGAAGCCATGCTTTTTTCATAGCTGCGCTTCTCCAAGCCTGTATTTTTTCGGGATGCACCTCCGCATACCGAATCGCGACTTGCTGTACCTCTTGAATCGTCGGCTCTTTTCGAAAGTTAATCAGAACCTGTTCGGTGTCAGGGGAAATACTCAAGGGAGTAGAAAGCGTAACCACCTGGCCGGATTTAAACTCAGGCTTCGGATAACGGAATATTCCTTTCTTTGTCGCGGCATAGATGTCTCCGGAAAGAGGCTGGAAAACAATTTGATTCACTTCTTTGGACGGTAAACCCTCAGAAACATCTTTCAAGACATTCTTTTCTTTTTCCCAACGGAATACACCCTGCTCTGTAGCCACATAAAAATTCTCTCCCACTCCGGCCAATTGCCGAATTGTTTTCTTGGGAAGTCCGTCTTCAGGAGCGTGTTTCCAATGACTGCCCTGTAAATCACTTTCAAAAATACCTTTTTCAGATGCGACTAAAAGACGGTTCTGTAAAGATAGATAAACAAAATTAGAAAATAATGCCTGAGTGGATAATTCCTCAATTTCAAATTGAGAAACGGCCGTTCCTTCAGGATTTTCAGGCCTGTTTTCCCTGTCCGTTAAAACACGCTCCCAATTTTCTGCGGAACCGGCACCTTTATAAATCCCCTTATCCGTACTCAGGAACATCTCTTTTCCATTTTCCGAAATCCAAATCGAATAAACGTGAAGCGCGGGCAAAGAAATGATTTTTTTAGCATCCGAGCCGTCTTTCAACACCTTCACCAAACCCTGCGCGGTGCCAAGCCACAAAACCCGTGAATCCACAGGGTCTTTTGAAATCCAATAAACGGTTTTATCCCCGGCTCCAAGGCCATGATAAATCGTTTTCCAGCTTTTTCCGGCATCGCTGCTTTTTCGAACGCCTTTTGTCGTGGAAACAAAAATTTCTTCAGCCTCATCCGCCTGCGCGTGAATAAAACGAATTTTATTTTCGCCGTGAATATTTAAAATTCGCTTCCATTTTTCTCCTGCGTCTTCCGTCCGGTACACGCTTTTTTCAGAGGCGGCATACAATATTTTTGGGTATTTTGGATGCACCTCTACCCATTGGATATCGACTTCGGAAGGAGCCCCAGTAAGAGCTGTCCATTCGCCCCGAGCGATTCCACCGGAAAACAAAACCCCGACCCCCATAATCCATAAAATCAATACTGCCTTTTTCATTCCTCACCCTTTTCTGCTTTTGGCGAAAGTATGCCCAATGATTTACTATTTGTCAAACTAATTTGATTTTTAATCATATCTTGCCGGAAGCCCTGTCCAGAGAACGGTAATGGATGGATTCCGCGACATGCGCTGTCTCTATCCCATGCTTTCCTTCCAAATCCGCAATCGTGCGAGCCACCTTCAAGCATTTGTGATAAGCACGAGCGGAAAAACCAAGTTCTTGAATAGCCATCTTAAGTAAAGTATTCGCCTCCGCGGGCACTTGGCAGAAAATATCCAAATCCCTGACGCCCAATTCCGCGTTGCACCCTATTCCTCTATCGCGATACCGGCTTCTCTGAACTTTCCTGGCGCTTTCCACCCGTTGTCTGATTTTTTCAGAAGGTTCGGAGCTGCGATTTTTATCCAAAATCTCCACCGCCTTTAATCGCGGCACATCCAGCTGAATATCAATCCGGTCCAAAAGCGGCCCGGAAACTTTAGAAAGATAATTTTTGATTTGAATGGATGTGCAAGTGCATTCTTTTTTAGGATCCGTGAAATACCCGCACGGACAAGGGTTCATGGCGGCCACCAGCATAAACCTGGCTGGTAATGTGATGGTGCAGGCCGCGCGCGAAATAGTCACACGCCCTTCTTCCAACGGCTGTCTCATCACCTCTAGAACATTTCGTCTGAATTCAGCCAATTCATCTAAAAACAAAACTCCCTGATGAGACAAACTCACTTCGCCGGGCTTAGGATGTGAACCGCCGCCGACCATAGCCACAGATGAAATCGTATGGTGAGGATCTCGAAAAGGTCTTTCCGTCAAAAGAGCGCCCCGCTTGGACAAAAGTCCGGAAACGCTGTGGATTTTGGTGGTTTCGATGGATTCTTCAGGCGTCATCGCCGATAAAATACTTGGAAGTCGTTTAGCCAGCATGGTTTTACCCGAACCGGGTGGCCCCATCATCAGAACGTTATGACCTCCGGCGGCGGCTATCTCGAGACCTCGCTTTGTCTGCCATTGACCTTGAATATCGCTGAAATCAAGAAAATAATTTTGAGATTTAGCTTTTTCGGAATCAACCGATTTTTCCGGTTTAAGAATTTTCTCTCCTTTTAAATGAAAAATAAGATCCATCAGGCATTTCAGCCCAAACACCTTGACCTCGTCCACACAAAGCGCTTCTTTGGTATTTTGAAAAGATACATACAATTCTTTTGGTCCTTCGACCGCCAGATGGGACGCGCAGGACAAAATCCCCGGAATAGGTCTCACCCGCCCATCCAACGACAATTCTCCGCAAAAGACTTTTCCTTCCACGGATTCCCGTGAAATACTTTCATTGGCGACAAGAATGCCGATGGCAATGGCCAAATCAAAACCGGAGCCTTCTTTTTTCATATTAGCTGGCGCCAAATTCACGGTGATTTTTTTGGATGGAAAGGAAATGCCGCTATTTTTTAACGCGGCTTTTACCCGATCCAAGCTCTCACGACAGGCGGTGTCCGGAAGTCCGACAATGCTAAAAGCTGGCAAACCATTGGCAATATCCACTTCCACTTCGACGGCGAAAGCATCAATTCCAAACACGGTGCTGGATAAAACCTTCGCTAGCATCCATCTTCTCCAAAAGCGTCGCTCAACACTTCAATTACAGGCTCGCTATTCAAAGGAAACAGGATACAAACCACGTCAAAGCGGCAGGCAATATCCGGAATGCCATAACGTTTCAAATAATATTTGGCAACACGGATAATTTGCCTGCGCTTCTCGCGAGTCACAGCTTCCCCAGGTGAACCCATAGCATCTGACCGGCGGGTTTTCACCTCTATAAAAACCAAAGAACCCTTTTCTTTGGCAATGAGATCGATTTCTCCGAGCGCGCATTCATAATTGCGAATCAGGACTTTGTATCCCCTATTTTTAAGCTCATGAAATGCGAGCTCTTCACCAATAGCGCCGAGCATCTGAGAAGCTGTTTCCATGACTTAAGAACTCACTCCATCCGTTTCAAGCTGATAAGAGCTCAACACCTTGCTCTCAATCAACTCTTTTAAATCATCTTCAGGCTCAAGCACGTCAAACCAGCGGCCATCTTTGGAGACTTTTCTAGGCATGGAAACAAAAACACCTTTCCTCCCTTTAACCACCGAAAAACCCTTAATTAAAAGACAACCGCCCACTCTCACATCCGCAAAGGCCTTTAAATTGCCATCGCCGGTGATTTTTCGAATATCCATCACTTCCACTTCTATTGTTTTCATCCCTTTTTCTCCTCTATGTAAATTGCTTTCACACTAATAGACGGAAAAGGGCGTTTTTTTCGTTCAAAAAAAATTTAGATTTTTTTATCGTTTAACAAAATGGGGAAAAACAAGGTGGCGTGGACGCAAATCGTCCATGGACGACTAGAATTAAAAGAATTATTTCTTAATTACTTGGAGTTTTCGTCCCGAGGCGGAGCTGGAGCTTTTGAGTCCTCACTCGAAGATTCTTCGGGCGCTTGCGGCGGAGCCATCGCATTTTGTCCGCCAAAAGTGCGGCGGCGATTGTCCGTAACGCGGCTCAGTTCTGAGTCGTTTTTGGCAACTGTTGGATGGATTTCATTTTTTTTCTTTTCTTTGGCGACATATTTTTCGATTTCATCCACGCTTTGAATATTGCCGGTGCGGCCTTGCGTTTGCGCTTCCTGGATATTTTCTTGGATGGCGGAAGTGGTTTTTTGAGTGACCACCTTTTCTTCGTCGGTCATTTTGACAGGCTCTGCGGGCTTATCGCCGGCTTTCGCAATATCCGTCTTCGTCGCTTCTTTCAAAATAACTTCCGTCTCTTTATTCGCGGAACCATCTTCTTTTAGCCCGTAAACATAAACCACTGAGGACGATGCGTTAAAGAATTCCGTTTTTCCTTTTAAATAAGATGCTTTGTATTCGGTCCCGCGAACCGTGGCCACCGCAGTCGGCGTCTTGAGCTCAAATTCTGAATCTTTTGGTAATTTTTTCAGCTTTGAAAAAATAGAGCCGTTTTGCATGGACAGTTTTGTCGGCGCCACGGAAACAATTTTTATTCGTGTGTTTGCTTCCAACCGCGTGACATTTTGCCAATCTTTGTCATAGGCCAAATCCACGTAACTGTCGTCTCCCACCGTAACTTCTTCTCCCGCTTTGAGCAAATCGCCCTGCTTCAAATTGCGATCCGCTGAATCCGCGCCAGCTGCGATCGCCAAACCTTTGATATTCAGCACTTCGCACCGGAATTCCGCCGCGTAAACCGAGGAGGAGAAAAGAAGAAAAGCGAAAACAGGCCAGTTTTTTTTCATTTGTCCGCCTTTATTTTAATTAATTTTTTGCCGCTGAGCTTTTTTCGGCTTTAAATTGCTTAGCCTGCGCGATCACCGGTTCCGCCTGGTCTTTATAAGCTGAATTCAGACTGACCGCTTTTTCAAAATCAGAAATTGTCCGGTCATAATCCTGCAATTTCCAGTAAGCGGCCGCGCGATTAAAATAAGCTTCCGCGTTATTCGCCTGAATTTCAATGACCTTACTGTTATCATCAATAGAACCCTGAATATCCCCTTTTTGGGCACGCGCCAAAGCACGGTTGTAATAGGCCTGAACGTAGTTCGGGTCATACTGAATCGCCTGAGAATTATCCGCGATTGAACCGTCCAAATCTCCTTTCTGACCGCGTGCGATGCCGCGATTGTAATAAGCGCGGGCGTTCTTGGGATCCAGTTCAATAATTTTGGTATTATCCGCAATAGAACCGTCCAAGTCCCCTTTTTCTTCCCGGGCGATACCGCGGTTATAATAAGCCTGCGTGTATTTCGGATCCAGCTCAATCGCCTTATCGTAATCGGCGAGTTCTCCACCCAAATCACCTTTTTCACGCTTGGCTAATCCACGATTGTAATAGGCCATGGCAAAATTTGGATCCATCTCAATCGACTTGGCATAACTGGCAATTGCGCCGTCCAAATCGCCCTGTTTATACAACACATAACCGTGATTGTTTTCCGCAATCGCGTCGTCATTTGCAAAAACACAACCGGTTGAAAAAATTCCGAATAAAAACAGAAAAGAAAAATACTTTATTTGCAGTCGCATGGAGGTCCT
>JAHFFM010000232.1 GCA_023247935.1 Candidatus Omnitrophota bacterium
CCTGAGGCGGACACGAATTTTATCGCGGGCCAGTTCATGATGGTGCATTTGGAAAAAGACGGCAAACCCCACAAAAAACCCTATTCCATCGCCTCCTCCCCCTCTCTCCCTAAAAAAATCGAGCTTTGCATTAAAAAAGTGGAAGGCGGCTACGTATCCACCTGGTTTTTTGGCTTAAAAGAGGGCGACGTCATCCACACAAGCCTTCCTTACGGCGTTTTTACGGTCAAAGAGCCCTGGCAGGACAATTTAATATTTGTGGGCACGGGCACAGGCGTCGCGCCGCTGCGCGGAATGATTCAAAAGCTTTACGAGAAAAATTGCGACAAACAAATCTGGCTTATTTTCGGCAATCGTTTTGAAACCGACGTCCTTTATGAATCGGAATGGCGGGAACTTGAGAAAAAACATGAAAATTTTCATTTCGTTCCCACGGTGAGCCGCCCCAAAACATGGAAAGGTGAAACCGCTTATGTTCAGGACATCGTGAAAAAGATTTTTGCCGGACGTTCAGAGGGTTTGGATTTTTACGGATGCGGCCTGGTGCCGATGTGCCAGCAATTAAAAACAACCCTTCTGGAAATGAACATTCCCAAAGAAAGAATTCATTTCGAGCAATTTACTTAAACAGGGGTCGTCGAGTAATTTTAGTGTAGGATTCTGCTTCTTCTTTAAAACCCGGGAAATTTTCTTCGGACCATTTCAAAAAAGCGGCTTTATCGATTTGACCCGATAAAAATTTTCCCACTTCGCCAAACCAGGGCACATCCGAATAATTTTTAATAAATTCCCTCAGAAGTTCGGTGAATTCCTCATTTTTATTTTGACGGTCATACAATTTAAGAAGAGCCGCCGCAAGCGAAGCTTGCTCAAACTTGCTTCCCGCAAACAGCTCCATCCCTTTTCTTCCCCAATCGGCGGCCCTATCCGGACGCCCCGCGGATTCCTCCACCTGAACCAATTGCCGGTACGTGAAATAATCTTTGGGGTCAGCCTGTAAAATCTTTTCGTAAATTTGCGCCGCCTCATCATAACGTTCCAGCTTTGCGAGCGCCCACGCCGAATCTTTCGCGTATTGCGGAATATCCGGGCTTAATGCCTGCGCTTTCCGGAAAGATTCCAGAGCGGATATTGGGTCGGCCAAATTCATTTGGCACCAGCCTAAAAGGTCGTGGGTTACATCTTGATTCAAAGGCATTGTCAGGGCTTCTTCCAAAATTTCTTTCGCTTCTGTGAACCGGCCATCGGCCATTCGCAGCTTGGCCCGTTCTTGAATGCCATGAACCGCGTAAGGCGAAGAACTGGCGGACAGTTCCGCATAATAACGGTCCGGATCATTGTAAAGCGCGTTTCTTTGATAAGTTCTTATACTCAGAAAGCCCAAATAAATGACCATCACGGCCAAAACAATTTTTCCGACCCATTTTTTTTTGAATTCCAACCCCGCTCTTAAAAATAGGCCTAAAAGCATGGCAAAACCAATGGCCGGCGCCGTCAGGAAATGCTCCGCCCACTCAGGAAAAAAATGAACCCCTTGAAAGTAAGGCAGGAAACCGGCGAACAAAAAAACCGCAGCCAGCCATGCCGGTGAACGCCAGCGCCACGCCTGCCCTATCGCCGCCAAAATCAGCGAGAAAAAAAGAACGCTGATAAAAATCTGAGGACTTGTAAAATTTCGGGCAAAGGAAATAGAGCCGAACAGTTGAAACGGCGGCGGCCATAAAAGAGTTTTAAAATACCGGATAAGCGCGGGCCCCATGGAAAAAACTCTGAGCAGCACATCCATCAAGGGCTCCGGCGTTAAATACATCTTCACCGGACAAAAAAACTTGCGGAATAAAACATAAATCGCCGACAAAATAAAAAAAGGTGCCAACCGGCGAACTCTTTCCTTTGCGGGACCGTTCAAAAAAACCAAATCCGCAGCCCATAAATAAACCGGAATCAAGACGGAACTTTCCTTGGATAAAAATCCCATCACCATAAAGATAGACGCGGGCCACTTTGCCGCGCGGAAATAAAAAACAAGTGTAAGCAAGAGTGCCGCCACAGCCAGCGTTTCACTCCGGCAGGAGACATGGCCTATCGCCTCCGTGTGAATGGGATGAACCGCGTAAAAAAGCGCCGACAAAAAAGCCGCTGGCATGTGCTTTAAATACCGCTTCAGCCATTCGAATAAAGCCAGCGAAAGAAAAATGTGGCACAAAAGGCTGGTGAGGTTATACCCCAAAGGATTCGCTTTCCAAAAATGATAATCCGCCATGAAAGTTAAAACGGAAAATGGACGGTAATACTCCAAAAAAGCGCCGGAGCCTGTTCCGCCCATATAAAAAAAGCCGCTTGAAAAAATATGGGGGATATTGGAAAAGCTTTTGAGATAAGGATTTCGAAGGATGATATTTTCTTCGTCGAACAAAAAATTATGTCCGAGCGAAATACTGTAAAGCGCCACAACCGCGGCCGCCAAAAATAAAAATACGAAAAGAGGATTTAGGCTCTTAGTCTGTCGTAAATAGCCCGGTTCCATTCCCCTGCCTGTTCCGCGAGTTCTTTGTGCACCGTGTCCGTGACGGACACGAATCCGCAATTATAATTTTCCCCGTCCTGAGAACGGCCGGTAACAGGCTGATCCATATATTTAAACCAATGGATACCGATGCATTGCGGAATGGCCGCCGCACTCTCGGCGAACTGACGGTAATAATAGCCTCGCTCCGACTGGTCCCGGACCACGCGCAAACCACCTTGAGGCGCCCCCCTGTCCAAAGCCCCAAAATGGAACTCCGTCATCATAAAAGGCTTGTCCGCCTCCGCAATCCATGTCCAATTCGACGGGTCCAATGACCATTCATAGTGATTAAAAGTCATCACATCCACATAAGGCAAAGCCAATTTCAAAACGGATGCGGGCGTCCATTTTTTTCCGAAACGGTTTCCCAAATAAAGCTTATGCGAAAGATGCATTTTCATCGCCTGACTCGTCACTTTGTAGTATTGCTCGACAAACATTTTGTAAATGGAGTTCAGGTCTTTTTTTACATTCTCATTCATTTTTTTGG
>JAHFFM010000233.1 GCA_023247935.1 Candidatus Omnitrophota bacterium
TAATGGAAGCGGCTGCTTCCTATGGTCTAGTTTCAGCCGCGGGGCTTATTGTCCAAGTCGTCTCAGAGCTTGATCTTGCCAAAAGCGACGCGGAGGCGCAGTACAATCAGCTATTTTTAAACTCAGCTTTATATGCTCTTGAAAAAGTAGGCGGCAGAGACAGCGGTAACTATGAAACGACATTAAATTTTATCCGTTCGGCTGCTTATAAAAACGCCAGCCGTCCCGAGTTTGTTAACCAGAGGATTGTTGCTATGGCCCATGCGCTTATTTTCGCGGGGGACCCTAAAGGTGAAGAATTGGAGAAAAGAATCGAGCAATTCAACGCTTTTATTGGAGAGCTGAGATCCAGATTAAAACTTAGTCCAGCGATTAAATCCGTTGTCACGATCGAATCCATGGTTCCTGAAATCGGCAATGCGGTTGATGGGCACCGTCAAAATTTTAATGCGAAAATGAACGCCGACAAAGAGCTGTTCGTTTTAGGTTCGGTCGGGCTATTGGGAATTCTCAACGGCGGATCTGATCCCGGCCGCCGGTCTTTGGCCGCGTATAGCCTGGGGCTGGACAGTGCTGATGACAAAACGGCTTCTTTGTCCGTGATAGAAAGTCTTGTTCAAACTTTGGATGACACGGATTCTGAAGTTCGAAAGGCGGCTTTGCTGGCTTTGACGAGGCTGAATTACGGAGGTCTTTTACTTACCCATGATGATTCTATCGTCAAAAAAATTGGTGAGATAGCCACTACTTCAAAAGATGGTGATCTGCAAATCATTGCTTTGTACGCGCTGTCGCAGATCGGGGATTCAGCGTTAATCGCTTCCGTGAATAAACTGATTTCGAGAAACGACGTGGCGCCGTTAGTGCGGGCCGTTGCGATCAAACTTTCCGCGCTCGTAAACAGGTCTTCCAAATCTACTTCCGCATTAGACATGACTTCCTTGAATTCTTTGATTGCGGCGCTGGCTCCTGAAGACCTTAAATGGGTAGACTTAAGACGGGAAAACAAGGTGCTGGGATTAACCGAAGCAGATGCGGATCTCGCGAATTTTGATAATGTTCTTAAAGTTTCAAACGAAGCGTTGAAAGCTATTGACCAATACTTCGGGAGAATGACAAAGGAAGAGAAGGTTGTTTTTTTAAATCAGTTTTTTGCAAGAATCAAGCAGGAAACTTCCGAATTTCGGTTAGCCACTTATTTTACGGTTTTGAATTTATTCGCGGATAGATTAAACGAAGTCGAAAGACAGGAATTTTTGCAGAGAGTTAGCGCGGAGTCGAAAACCGACACTACCGACATGCGCCGCTATGCCTACGCCAATTTTACCGCTATTCTGAATGCCCACCATAATAAAATGAACAAGGAAGAAATTTTAAACGCGTTGGTTTGGATTCAGACACTTTGGTTTAACATTGATCCCGACAAGAGAATGGAGGCCATCCAAAAACTCACAAAAACGGCGGGTTTTGATTGGAGAGTGGCCGTAGCTTTTAAAACCGCTTTTCTTCATGAGCATGATTCAGGAGTCCTAGAGGCTCTTTCTCTTTCGTTTAAGAAGGCGTCCGCGTTAAACCTTGGCATGACAAGGCCGGGCGCCGCCGAAGAATTTTCAAGACTTCTTAAGGAAGCTATTGTCGCCAACGGCCTCTCCTCCAAGGAGAAAATAGCCTACATCCGGTTTCTCGGAGCCTTGGATGATCCGAAGTCCATTGAAACTATCATTTCTTTTGTGAGCGATTCAAACACTGACGTCGTTGTCGAGGCTTTGAATGAATTACAAAACTATGAATCTAAATCGGTTATGGGTTTTGTAGCTAAAACTTTTGAAAAAATTGATCTCAAATCTTTCTTTGTTCCTTTTGGCGCAAAAAAGTCCGCGGTGGATCAGTCTAATAGACGAAAAGAGGCCGCAGAGAATTTTTTATTGTCCTTGGCACACGGATTTACAAAGTATAAAGAGGCAGACAAAAACACTTATTTAATGAATCTCATCCGGTATTTGGAAGAGCAAGCGGATGAGAGGGGTAAAACGGATTCCCAGATTGGTTTTTGGTTCAGGAATCAAATCAATGCTGTCTCGCGTTTATTAAACCAAAAGGCTCCTTCCAAATCCACGCCTTTGCCTAAAGAAAAAGGAAAGTCCTCAATTGTTCTTTGGAAACCGGTTTATCAAAATACCGAAGCGCGCGACACTCATTCTTCCGAAGTATTTTCAACGTCTTCCGGGCCGTTTAGCTGGCTCCTTGATTACGCGGTTTCTTTCTTTAAAGGAAATAAAGCGGCGATAACCGTCATAATTTTTATGGTTTCTTTTTTTGGATCATTTATCCATGCCAAGGCTCAAAGTTCGGAAGCGGCGCGTCAAGATACTAAAATTGAAAAAGTTCTTTTTAGTCAGAATCAGGACCCTTCGCGGCAAATCCATCAAGATACCGTGGACTTGAGTCAATTTTACGACACGAGTAATTCGAATAATTTCACAGCCGATGCATGGGCGGAAGTCCAAAAATATAAAACAAACTTAAAAGCATACTTCGAGCAACATCCGGATCTTGTCCAAAAGATAAAAAAATTGACGTCCAAAGAGTCCGTTTTACCGCAAACCGAGCAGGAGAGTGACGCGGATACCGGTGTGACGGCCCAAGATTTACTTCATGCGGCCGAAAAAACAAATGATATGGAAATCATGAGCCTTTTAGTCCATTTTTTGGCGGAAAAAAGACAGAATGTTGATTACTTTAAAGAAATCATCTTAGCCTCAAAGGTGAGTAAAGAGTCTAATCTATCCGGGGCGATGAAGCCGAATGTTCAGCTTCAAGAAACAGCTTTGATAGCGCTGCATAAAGTCTATGAGTTTGACAGGGAAAACGATTTCAACGCCGCCCTTATTTCTCTGGCGGCCTTTTCCGATACTCTTGAAATTCAAAGGCTTGCTCTCAGTTTGATGGCGCACATAGACGAACCTTCCTCTTTCTTGAATGCTATGATGGAAATTTTGAAAACCAATACTTATGACATCACCTTAAAAAAAGAAGACTATT
>JAHFFM010000234.1 GCA_023247935.1 Candidatus Omnitrophota bacterium
ATACCCAGTATACTTGTGATCGGGGGCATTAAGCATCCTCCTTTTAGTTACTTTCGATGTCTCGATAACACCGATTATAACTTGAAGAAGCTTAGTGCCCCTTTCTTTGATGTAGAGCCGATAAAAGTTTTGAATAAAATTGCTAAGTTTTATTTAATATTAGAGTAATAAAAAAGTAAAAAAATCACCTGTTTCCATTGCCAATTGGACGCTAATCGGGCATAATTTCCCTAAGTTTTAACTCCCATTAAAATAACGGATTAGCTGTTAGAAACCGGTCAAAAATTGCTTTGAAACGCGTTCTAGGAGTTTTTTTATTTTGCCAAAAATTAGTCTTTTAATAAGTAGATGTGTAAGAAAGGTATTCAGCCTGCAGAGCATTGCGTCGGCGCTGATTTTGGCGTTCATTCTCCAGGACGTTTCCTACGCCGCCCCCGATGTTTTAAAATTGCGGGATCTTGCGCCCAAACCCGATTTTTCCTGGGCCCAATCGATGCTTCCTCCCATTCCCGCCTCTGTCGCAAAAATCGAAGATGCTTGGAAAGGCGGCGACAACACGGTGTTCTTGATTCAGGATGCGCACACCAATCCCTCCTGCCAGTTCAATGAAGTGAAGCTTTTAGATATTCTCATGTCATCCCCGAAGTTTTCGATCGGGGATCACACCCATGGTTTGATTCCCGCTTCCGCGGGAATGACACATCTAAATATTTTCACCGAAGGCGGCGAAGGGAATCTCAACATTTCTTTTTTAAGGCAGTACAAGACTCAAGGTGAGAGGGAAGCTATCGCCCGCCGCTATGTTCAAAAAGGATTGCTGCACGGCGCGGAATATCTGGACCTCGTCACTGATAAAAATTTCACTCTTCACGGCGTCGAAGATGCTGAACTTTATTCCAAGTCTCTCCACGTTTATCGCGATACAGCCAAAGAGAGGCAGAAGTTTAAAGAATATCTGGATAAAATTGGCAATACGCTTAGAACTTTAAAACCCAGGATGCTGAACCCGCTTCTTCTTAATTTTGACAACCGGATTCACGAGAAAGATCTCCCCGAAGAAAAACAAATCTCGGTGCTCTTGGAAACCTGTCCCGCGCTTCATATTTCTCTTGGAAGTTATCCGCATCTTAAAATATTGAAGGATTTACAGGAAAAAGAAAAGCAAATTAATTTTGAAGCGGTCAACAAGGAACAAGCGGCGCTCGTCGCGTCTCTGCCCGAGGAGCAAAAAGGGGAGATTTTGAAAGCCAGTCTTTCCAAGGATGAAAAGGTCAAAGAGGGCTACTTCAGTCTCTTGGAAGAAAAATTACCCGCCTCGCAAGACAAGTCCGAACTCGCGAAGTATTTGGAATACCGTAAAACTTTTCAAGCCATGAATCTTGACCTGGTTTTAAAAGAACAAAAATCCCTCGAAAAAGAAATTTACAAAGCTCTCACGCTCTCCCCCGAAGAAGAAAAACTGCTTTCCCTGGAAGAGCTTCTGGGGCTTTTCCGCAAACTCTTCGATCTTTGCCTGACCTCCGACGAATATAAAAACTACAAAACCCAAAAACAAAATATTACCTCCGTCACCGGTTTTTTAAATCAAAAACTCATGAACCTAAAAACCGACTACGACAAAGCCCTATTTTTACAGCCCGGCTTCGACCAAGCGCTTGCCAAGGCCGAGGAGTTTTATGAGCTCACTTACCAAAGAGACCAAAAGTTTATTGAGAATATGAGCGCTGTGTCATTGCGAGCCCCGCAGGGGCGCGGCAATCTATTTAATGATAGATTGATTCGTCGCGCTGCTCCTCGCAATGACACGCCTAAGATTTCAATTCTAATTACCGGAGGTTTTCACACCCAAAACCTAAAGAATCTCTTAAAACAAAAAAACATTTCCTA
This sequence comes from Candidatus Omnitrophota bacterium, assembly GCA_023247935.1. Lineage (GTDB taxonomy): Bacteria > Omnitrophota > Gorgyraeia > 2-02-FULL-51-18 > 2-02-FULL-51-18 > JAHFFM01. The sequence continues at coordinate 1,888 of JAHFFM010000234.1, forward strand.
CATCTCCCTCGTCCCGCAGATTCTCGAGGAGACCAATACCAAACGCTATGAAGAAATTCTTTTGTCCCAGCTTCAGAATGAAGAAAAGTTGATTTCCCCGGCCAGCTCCACGAAAATGCCTCGGGCTTTGGAAACCGGCTTCCTCGCTCCTTTGATCGAGCGACGTCCTATGGCGGCATCCCGGTTGGTGCTGGGACTTGTGGAGGAAGTGGCAGGTTCTACTGCTATGTCATTGCGAGCCCCGCAGGGGCGCGGCAATCCCGGCTTACACCTCGGAGGTGTAAAAATGGCCGCCGCCCGGCTGGCTCTCTACGAAAGCGTCGGTGATGTCCTTTTTGAAGCCCTATTTCAGGCGGGTAGAGAACCGGAAGAGCTTGGCTTGCCAAGGACGGTGCGGGTCAAGACGATGTCTGGGGAGCGGGAAGCAAATAATTTTGCCCTTTATCAATTCGCGCTTGTTTATATGGAGCGACGGGTTCGTGACGCGCTTCCTTTTTTGGATAAAGAACTTTTTTCGGCAGACGAGAATAAATGGTTGACGGCTCAAAGTCTTCTACGGGATGCGGAAAATGTCTTGCGACGCCTGAAGGAGGTCGGGCTGAACAGCTCCGAATATGAAAATAATCCTTACGTAAAGCGTTTTAAAACAGCGCTTGAGGAACTCAAGCATGAATTGAATCTTGAGATTTCCGGCGAGTCCATCGATCTGCCACAAAAAATGAATCCCATGAACGCGATAAACGAGTTTATCGAAGAGAGTGAGAGCTTTTACAGGAGGACTTATCCCAGGCTCTATGATAATTTTTCCGGGCTGGGCCTGAATTATACCTATTGTGAATATTTGCAAAGGGCTGAGAGTCCGCTCAATTCTTTTAAAGCTTCTGAAGGGCTCTCGGAAGAGGATGGCTATCCCCAGCTTGCGGATGAGCTTTGGAAAAGTATCGCGGGTGAGCTTAGGCCGTTGGAAAGAGAATTGGATGAGGATGCAAGCCCCGATGCGAAGGAAGGATTAAAAATAGTCACGGAGATCGAGGAAGCTTTTTTAACTATCCTGGTGTATCTTCGCATCGCGGCGGCTTCGTGGGATGGCGGGAAGGCGGGCGCCCGGTTGGCTGTTGCTCGGCGGGCCAC
>JAHFFM010000235.1 GCA_023247935.1 Candidatus Omnitrophota bacterium
CCTTTCGTGTGAATTTTACCGGCAAACTGGGCCCTCGTGTCACGGCCAAAGATATGATTTTGAAATTGATCGGCGTGATTGGAACGGCCGGGGGAACGGGTTATGTTTTGGAATATTCCGGAGATGTCGTGAAGGTGCTTTCCATGGCGGGCCGCATGACCATGTGCAATATGTCCATTGAAGCGGGCGCCCGCGCCGGAATCATTTCGCCTGACGAAACCACCTTTCAATACATTTCTTCCGGCAATCGTCCTTATGCGCCAAAGGGCGCGGCTTTTGAAAAGGCCATGGCTTATTGGAAAACGCTTCCCACGGATCCGGGGGCTAAATTTGACCGCGAAATAAACATCGACGCCTCGTCGATTGCGCCGCAAGTGACATGGGGGACAAACCCGGGAATGGTTTTGGATGTCACGGACCGTATCCCTGAACCGGATAAAGTGCCGGGATACAGCAAAAATGATGTGCAAAGCGCCTTGGAATACATGGGCCTTCAACCCGGAACAAAATTGACGGATGTTAAAATTGATACCGTTTTTATCGGAAGCTGCACCAACGCGCGCCTGGAAGATTTGCGCGCCGCCGCTTCTATCATGAAGGGCAGAAAAGTCGCGAAAGGTTTGCGCGTGCTTGTGGTGCCCGGTTCGCAAAAGGTTTTGAGAGAGGCGGAAGCGGAGGGATTGCATCGCGTTTTTAAAGAAGCGGGCGCGGAGTGGAGGCAGTCAGGCTGCAGCATGTGTTTAGCCATGAATCCGGATTATTTGCAGCCCGGAGAAAGATGCGCTTCCACGTCAAACCGGAATTTTGAAGGGCGTCAAGGCAAGGGCGGCCGCACCCATTTGGTGGGCCCGGAAATGGCAGCCGCCGCCGCTATTGAAGGCCATTTTGTCGACATCCGGAGCTGGAAATAAATGAAACCATTTAAAACGTATCGCGGTGTTGTGGCGCCGCTTGACCGCGCCAATGTGGACACAGACCAGATTATCGCCAAACAATTTTTGAAATCCATCGCGCGTACGGGTTTTGGTCCGCAGCTTTTTTATGATTGGCGATACAAGGCCGACGGCAAGCCGAATCCTGAATTTTCTTTAAACGCGCCGCGGTACAAAAACGCGTCTATTCTCGTGACGCGCAATAATTTTGGCTGCGGTTCAAGCCGGGAGCATGCGGTTTGGGCGATTGACCAATATGGTTTCAGAGCCATTGTCGCTCCCTGGAAAGAATCTCAGGGCGCGCGCATTCCGGCTTTCGCGGACATTTTTCGTAACAACAGTTTTAAGAACGCGCTTTTAACTATTGAACTTTCCGAAGCGGAAGTGGATAAAATATTTGAAATGGTGGGACGTTTTGAAGGAGTTGAAGCCACGGTAGATGTGGAAAAACAAAAGTTTATTTTGCATTTACCCGAAGAAATCTCCTTTCATTTTGAATTGGATTCAGCCATTAAAGAAAGGCTGATTCACGGCCTCGATGATATCGGCATTTCTTTGAAGAACGTTTCTTTGATTGACGCGTATGAAGCAAAAAATCACGCGCAGATGAAATGGTGATATGGTCCGCATAACCGCTTCTTACCAGGGTGATTTGCATTGTCTTTTGACGCATGAGCCATCCGGCAAAACGCTGGAAACGGATGCCCCGAAAGACAATCAGGGGAAAGGCGAATCTTTTTCTCCTACGGATTTGGCGGCTTCTTCGCTTTTGACCTGCTCCATCACGACCATGGCGATTTACGCCAAGCGCCATAATAAAGAATTGCCGCCCATGAGCGGAGAAGTGATTAAAGAAATGTCCGCCGAGCCGCCGCGTCGTATTTCCAGGCTCACCATTATTTTGAATATGCCCAAAGGTTTCACGGTGGAAGAGAGAGCTTCATACGAACGCGTGGCTCAATCCTGTCCGGTTCATAAATCTTTGCACCCTGACACGCAAGTCGTTACCCGTTTCGTTTACGCCGATTGAAACAGAATACTTATTATTCCTCGTTGACAATATTCAACCCTCCGTGTAACATACCAAACGGTATGTATGAAAACAATGGCCAAAAATAGTTCAACAAAAGATGTTTTACTGGATAAGGCGCAGCAGCTGATGCTGGGCAAGGGTTTTTCCGGCACTAGCGTTGAGGAAATCTGCAAAGCCGCGAAAGTCACCAAGGGCAGCTTTTTTCATTATTTTGACAGCAAAGACGAGCTGGCGCAGGTGCTGATCGAGAGATTTTGTATTGAAAGTCAGAAAAAGCACGGCGATTTTATGGGTAAGAATCCGGATCCTCTCAAGCGTGTTTATGCGTATTTGGATTCATTCATTCGTTTTTCCAAAGACCCGGAAATGGCGAAAGGGTGTCTTCTGGGGGCATTCGCGCAGGAGCTTTCGGATTCCTCGCCCAAGATGCGCGCCGCCTGCTGTTGTGGTTTTGAAAATTGGGCTAAAAGCTTCGCGAAAGTGCTTATGGAGGCTAAAAAGTTTCATTCGCCCAAAAAAGCGGTGGACCCTAAGAGTTTGGCCGAGCATTTAATCGCGGTTTTGGAAGGTTCTCTGATTTTGGCGAAAAGCCAGGGCAACGCGTCCCAAGTGGAAAAAAATATTACGCATTATAAAAAATACTTGCAGGCTCTTTTTGAGGCCTAATTTTTTTGGCATAAAAATATACCAACTGGTTGGTATTGTTATAGTTAAAAACAAAAGGGGTGGGGATGGGTGGTGAGTGGTGGGTCGTGGGTGGGGGTGAGGACAGCCTCACTACTCACAACTCATTCCCATCCCCAATCAAAAAGGAGAAAAACATGTCTAATTGTGAAACTACCAGCGGTTCTTGTGAAACTTCGGCTCAAACGTCTTGCGGTCCTTCGGGGTCGGCTTGTCCTTGCGGCAGCACGAGCTGCGGGGGAGACCCGATTAATTGCATGATGGGAATGTGGGGAGGTTCGTTTTTCCAGGCTCTTAAAGCCGCTCAAACGGACATCCTTAAGGCTAAGATACAAAAAGCTTGGGGACCCAAAATG
>JAHFFM010000236.1 GCA_023247935.1 Candidatus Omnitrophota bacterium
CCAGAAAAATAGAAATTCCGATTTCAATCGATACCTATAAATACGAAGTGGCTCAGGCTGCATTGGATGAGGGTGCTTGCATCATCAACGATATTTACGGACTACGCTCAAACAAAAAATTGGCCAAGCTTATCGCCCGGAAAAAAGCATCCGTTGTTTTGATGCACATGCAAGGCAATCCTGAAACCATGCAAAAAAATCCGGACTATAAAAATGTTCTTAAGGAAACAAAGGATTTTCTAAAAAAGTCCGTAGCTGTGGCTTTGGATTCAGGGATTGAGCGTTCGCGGATGCTTGTGGACCCTGGGTTCGGATTTGGAAAAACCGTGACGCATAATTTTCAAATACTTTCTGAACTGGACCAGTTTGTGTCTTTGGGTTATCCTGTTTTAGTCGGACTTTCGCGGAAGTCTTTTTTGGGAAGTTTTTTTTCATTGCCTGTGGGGGAAAGGCTTTACGCGTCCTTGGCCGCCGCCGTTTATGCATCCGAACACGGCGCTCACGTTCTTCGCGTTCATGAAGTATCGGCGCACCGGCATGCGGCCTCCGTGATCGACCGTTTAAGAAATTTAAAAAAATAGGCTGAATATGAATTGGACCGACGTTATCCATATTATTCAAAATTTCTGGAAACCCGTTTTAGAAATCGGCGTATTCTGGTTTGTTTTTTATCTGATCTTCGTTTACATCAAAGACAGCGGCATGGTGCAGGCGCTTAAGGGCATTTTGATTCTTGTGGCGATTTTTTTCGTATCGCAGGCGCTGCAACTTCGAAGCATTCAATGGATCCTTTCGCATTTATTTCAAATTTCCATCATCGGTTTTTTGATTATCTTCCAGCCCGAGTTGAGACGGGGTCTTGCGCGTATCGGTCAAAGCCCGCTTTTTAAAATGTTTATCAAGGAAGAAAAAATTGCGGATGAAATTGTAAGGGCCGTTGCCACCATGTCCAAGAACCGGATCGGCGCTTTGATCGCGCTCGAAAGAGAGATGAGTCTTAAGCCTTACATAGAAAGTGGGATCGCGCTTGATGGCGTGCTGTCTTCCGAGCTTTTGATGACTATTTTTATGCCAAACACTCCTTTTCATGACGGAGGTGTGATTGTTCAGGGGAATCGTGTGGTGGCCGTGGGCTGTCTTTTTCCTTTGTCTCAAAGTCAAAAACTTTCTAAAGTGTTTGGCACTCGTCATCGCGCGGGGTTGGGCTTGAGTGAGGAAACGGATGCGGTGATTATCGTGGTTTCGGAGGAAACAGGTACGATTTCTTTGATGGTTCAGGGGAAAGTGATGCAGGGTATGGATGAGGAACGTTTGAAGCAGCTTCTTTTTGAGAGCCAGCAGCAGCCTCCCAAAAGCGCGGCTAAGCCTAAAAAAACGGCGCGGCAGGAGAGTGCTTCGTGAATTTATTAAAAGGGTCGGTTCTTTTGAAGCTGGCCGCGCTGGCGGTCGCTATCATGATGTATTTTTATATTCATAATGAAATATACAACACGGAAAATGACAGTGCTACGGACGCTTCTTATAAATTAATCAAATTAACCGCCAAGAATCTTCCCGTGAAAGTGCGTTTGGAAACAACGCCGCCGGATGGTTATAAAATTTTGGATCAAGAGGTGACGGTGACGCCTTCGCATGTGACGGCGATCGGCCCGGAAGCGCTTTTGGAAAATACTTTGAACGCTTCGACATCCATTGTCGACGTGAGTGAAAACACCAAAAAAGTGACAAAACGGGTTCCGCTCGAAAGCGTGGCGGGGATTCATTTGGTGGGAGATCCTTATATGGTGGAAGTCGTGATCCCCATTGAAAAAATAGATTCTGATAAGGGTCCCGCCGAACAAAGCCAGCCTGTTTCGCCGGATAATTTTACCGGCACTACGACGCAATAAGGAAAGAAAATGAAATTAGGGGTGAATATCGATCATGTCGCGACTCTGCGGAATGCCCGTGGAGGCTTTGAACCGGACCCGGTTCGCGCCGCGCTCATTTGTCAAAAAGCGGGCGCGAATTCCATTGTCATGCATCTTCGTGAAGATAGAAGACATGTCACAGACAGGGATCTTTTTCGCGTTCAGGACGCGATTCGTATTCGTTTAAATATGGAGATGTCCATCGCGCCGGATATTTTAAAGGCGGCGACGCGTTTAAAACCGCATCAATCCACGCTTGTGCCTGAAAAAAGAACGGAAAGGACAACGGAGGGTGGGTTGGATTTGAAAAAAAATCCCGTGTCTATTGAACGCGCCATTGAAATTTTGAAAAGAAAAAAAATCGAAATCAGTTTGTTTATTGACCCGGATTTAAAACAGGTGGAGCTGGCCAAGAAATATGGCGCGGACGCGGTGGAGTTTCATACCGGAGATTATGCCAATCAAAAAAGCGAGCCAGGAAGAAACAGAGAGTGGGTAAAGCTGAGGAATGCGGTTCTGGTGGCCCGCCAGCTTTCGTTAAAAGCGCATGCCGGACATGGATTGGATTTTGAAAATGTGGGGGCATTGAAAAAAATACGCGGCATTGAAGAATTGAATATCGGTTATTCGATCATTACTCGTTCTCTTTGGGCGGGTTTGGATGATTCGGTGCGCGAAATGATCCGGATTATTTCATGAAACCAAAAACCGGGGCCATCGGCATTGATATCGTAGAAATAAAACGGCTTGAGAAAACCAGTAAGAGATGGGGCAGCGCTTTTTTGAACAAGGTTTATACCAAACGTGAATTGGATTATTCCATGAGCAAAAGGTTTCCTTATCAGCATTTGGCAGCGCGTTTCGCGGCAAAAGAAGCCTTATTTAAAGCGTTGGGGGAAGTAGAAAAGAATTTTGTGGGGTGGAAGAATATTGAAATTTTGAATGATGCCAATGGCAAGCCCGAAGTCAGATGGCATGCGGATGCGGAAAAATCGCGTAAGAAGCGCGGAATTTCAGGCGCCGTCGTGAGTTTGTCGCATTCCGAGCATTATGCCGTGGCTTCAGCCATGCTCATCTTCAAATCTTGAAATTT
>JAHFFM010000062.1 GCA_023247935.1 Candidatus Omnitrophota bacterium
GGCGGCTGAGACGACGAGGATGGCTCCGTCCATTTGGGCGGCTCCTGTGATCATGTTTTTAATGTAGTCAGCGTGTCCCGGGCAGTCGACGTGGGCGTAGTGCCTTTTTTCGGTTTGGTACTCCACATGAGAGACGGCGATGGTGATGCCGCGTTCTCTTTCTTCGGGGGCGTTGTCGATGGTGTCAAAGGCGCGGGCTTCGGCTAAACCTTTTTTGGCAAGCACTGTCGTGATGGCGGCAGTCAAAGTTGTCTTGCCGTGGTCGACGTGGCCGATGGTTCCGATGTTCACGTGAGGTTTGGTGCGTGAGAATTTTTCTTTGGACATTACCCCTCCCCTTAAGATTAACTTCCTGTCAAGCCCTTCGACTCCGCTCAGGGCAAGCTGCAGATCGGGATTGAACCGATGACCTCGTCCTTACCAAGGACGTGCTCTACCAGCTGAGCTACTGCAGCACAAACCGGTCGAAATTTGCGCGGCCCTGGAAGTAAAGCTAAATTATAATGTTTTTTCGAGCTGTGTCAATCCCTACTTCGCTCTGCTACGCAGAGCTTCGAAGGGGCGAGATAGCGCTTGCGCCTACGAAGCTCGCAAAGCGAGCGTAGTAGCGGAGCGGGTGGCGGGAATCGAACCCGCGTAGCGAGTTTGGAAAACTCGAATTCTACCATTGAACTACACCCGCCGGATGAACGGGTTAATTCTATAGTCTCTCGACCACTTCTTCAAGCTTAAAGCGCACTTTGGGAATGGCGGCGTATTTGTCGCTGTCCGAACGATAGCCTGCCGCGCAGGCTACGGCCGTCTTGTAACCCTTGGCGGACAATCCTAAAACCTCGTCGTATTGCGCGGGGTTAATGCCTTCCATCGGACAAGTATCGATGCCCAGAAGCGCCGCCGAAGTCATGAAATTTCCGAGGGCGATGTAAACTTGCAGCGCCGCCCATTCCTCGACGTTGAATTGCTCTTTTGGCCGCGCGAGAAAATTGAGCATCACTTTTCCAAAACCGCCGAGCGCTTGAGTGGTGCCGCCGCGAATTTCAACAATGCGTTTCAAATATTTTTCCACCTCGGCGGGGCCTGTATTTTTTTGAATCGCAAAAACCACGTGATGCGAGCATTCGAGCGGCTGTTTTTGGCCCATCGAAGCGCCAACGAGATTTTCTTTTATTTTTGCATCCATGATGACAAAAAATTTCCACGGCTGAAGGCCGAACGAGGACGGCGTCAAAACCAAAGCCTCCTCCAGCACTTCCCACATATCGGCGGGGATTTTCTTGGCCGGGTCAAACGCTTTGGTGGCGTATCTCCATTGGAGCTGGGTAATCAACGTTTGTGGGTCAATGGCTTTCATTGGATCTCCTTGAAGCGCGCGGCGGGTCCTGTCGTCGAACAGCCCCTAATTTTTTCAAGTAATTCTTCTTGAAAAAATTTGGGGCGCCCCGTTCTCCGCCACCCGCCAAACCTTATTATTGTAAATCGAATAACAAAAACCGGCATTCTTCATCCGGCGCGGCAATTTCGATTTTAGTTTCCTTCTCAAGCGCTGCACCGTCACCGGGCTCGAGAGTATTTTTTGAAATATCAACTTTACCGCTAATCATTTGTATCCATATCCCCCGTCCAACCTTGGCCTCGTAAACCATTTTGCCCTTGGCTTTTAATAAACCGTGATAAATCCCGGCGTCCTGGTGAATTTTGACAGCGCCGCCCTGTGGATCTCCGGAGGCCAAAAGCACCAGCCCCTCTTTTTTCATTTGAGAGGAAAAATTTTTTTGTTCGTAGCTTGGTTTCAAATTATTTTTCTCCGGGAAAATCCAAAGTTGTAGAAGATGGGTGGGATTTTTCGCGGAGGGGTTGAATTCGCTGTGCGTCACCCCTGTCCCCGCGCTCATGCGCTGGACATCGCCGGGGCGAATCACGGAGCCGTTGCCCAGGCTGTCTTTGTGCTCAAGCTCCCCCGCGATGATAAAGGTCACGATTTCCATGTCACGATGCGCATGCGTCGGAAACCCCATCCCGGCCTGGACATAGTCCTCATTAATCACACGAAGACTGCGAAAGTGGGTATTGGCGGGATCCTGGTAGTCCCCGAAAGAAAACGTGTGCTGAGTATTAAGCCACCCATAATCAAAGCGGCCACGCTCGGAGGATTTGCGGATTTTCATGAAAATATTATAACACAGGTGCCGCTTTAAGCAGCGGAGCCGATGGCGGCAAGGGCGTTGCGGACAGCGGCGATTGCTTTGTTCCATGCGGCGGATATCTTCCTGCATGCGTAGTTATCACGATAGACTTGAACCTGCGCGTTGGGCGGCACTTCTTTGATCGCGCTGAAAGTTTTGGGACTCAAGTCGACCGATGGATTGTCACGTAAAATTCCCCATAAACCTTTGAGCTGTTCGGTTGGCGCGTTCAATCTTGCGGTCAAAACCGCGAAAATGATTCTCGGGATAAGAGACGCCGTCGATTCATCAAACGGCCCATCCGCCACAATGGATATTCCGTGCCCGTGAGAACGGTTTAGAAATTTCCCGCTCAATACACCCGAATCGATGATGGCGGCATCCGGCACGACATCAAATGTTTCCCCCAGAGAAGCAAACTGCACAGACACTTCGCCTCCGACGATGTCTTGAATGGTCCGAACCCATCGGCGAAGCTCCTCTTTTCTCTCTTCCGCGAAATCTTCGGGCACCGTGATACGCAAATCAATTTTTACCGGATTATAGAAAATTTTGGCGTTTGGGTTGCGGTAACCGGCGGCGTCCTTGGCGGTTTTTTGGGCCCGGAGAAATAGGAATGTCAGTTCATTGGACAAAATTTCGTCCTCAAGGACATCTACTCGACGCGCCGCTTGAACCGCGGTATCTCTCAACCGCGCCGCAGCCAGTAAATTTGGTTTTCCATTTTCAAAAGAATAAACCCTGGCCTCGCCGCTCTCAACACGGAGCAGAGCTTTGGCTTTTTTGTTATTATCAATCGGGACGAAGTCTGCTAATTTATTCCCCACCGCGCAGGCTTCGGGGATCCAGCCATTTTCCAATAAACTCAAAGCTTGCTTTCGATTCATCCAGCGACGGGCTAGGCGCTCGCCGAATACTCGCTCGAAACGCGCTTCGCTATTTACGGTTGTCTTCTGTGCCAACCGCGCACCTTCCTTTTTTGGAATCTCACTAACAGGCTGTACTTCCGGATGTCTTTTCTTAAGATCTGAAGCGGCTGATGCGACATTTACGTGATAGTTATCATGTCCCGTTTCTACAGCTGTTTTTTGGGCAAGATCAGCCCACTGAACAGCCTTTGAGAAATCCCCCTGATCTTCGTAAGCAAGGGCCTGTGCTAAAAAGCGCTGGGCGCTTGCGCCGTGGGATGACACCTTGTCAAATCTACCCTCGTACACTTGACCAGGAGCTAAATTTTCTACTCCGGCAGCATTTAACGGTTTATCTGGAACATCTTCATAAACCCCTCCCACATCTTTAATTTTTTGTATAGTCTTCATAAAAACCTCAATCCTGCTTAAAAGCTGAATGGGGCTACTTTCGTGACCTGCAGCTGTTGCTGTGTTTTTTGCTTTTTTGGCGATTTCTAACGCGTCATCCAACTTTCCCTCTTTAGCCGCAGAGACAGCCCTTTCAAACTCCTGCTTTGCGAAATTTGCATGACTCATCCAGGCCAGTCGCGCGGCGCTTTGCGAAGATTTTATTACTTTGGCCAATCGGTCAATCCATAGGTCAAACTCCTGGCCAATTCCATCCGCTCTGATGAATCTGACAAATTCTGCCTCCTTTTCTTTGGGGGACATATTTTGATGCATAATAGATTTTGCCCGATCAACAATAGCTCTGAAATTAATAATGTCAGCTCTAAGATTACTCGCCTCTTCTTGGGTTAGCACTTCTCCAAAAAGCTCTTGAAAAAAAGCATTTCCAAAATTTGAAGAAATATTAAGCATAAAAAATTCCCCAATCGACAAAGAATTGGGCAGATTAGGTCTTTCTTTCAAAAAAGAATTCAAGTCTACATCTTGTGGTAACGGATAAACAAAACTAAAATCAACCAGACGCATGCCTTTTTTGGGCATTTCGTTATAAACTCCTACGTTATCCCATCGTGGATCCGCATCGACAAAGCCTGCAGTAAATAGGTTTTTAAGAAATGCCGCAAACTGCCTCTCCTCTTCTTGAGTGGCCTCAGTAGGTTCCCTTTTGCGAATTTCGTTTCCAAAAATATTGACGGTAGATAACACCATCACGCGAACATTTTCAATTGACTGATTTGTGGAAGATTTAGGGAGAGAAATATAAGTTGCAAACGTCGGTGATGCAAAATGCTTACTGCCCTTACGCAACATTTTTGCCGTCGCCAGCTGCTCATCAAAGGTTTTTCTTGGGGAAGATACACCGCTTCCCGAGGATGATTTTTTCTGTCCGAACCTCTCAATTTTTACCACATAGGCCGGCTCTTTAGTGGTCTCAAAAACACCGTCATCGTTTTCTATCAAGCCACGTAAACTTGGTGAACTGAACACCATAAAATCGAGGCCCTTCCCAACAAAAAATAAATTATATTTATCTATCTCATTCAAATGAAAGTTTTTGACTCCAGGATCCCGTGATTGCGTTCTAAGCTCATCGTCCCAAGATTTAAGCTGATCATAGGTGACGCCTTTGAACATTCTTGATAAGGCCGAAGCAAATGGAATGGGCTGAAGAACCCTCTGTAGTTTTTTCAACACTTCGTCCCGATTCATTATGGCGGAAGCTTCGGAAAATTTTACGACTTCCATGCGTCCACCCCAAAGAATCCTGGCCCCACTACCAAAGGGAAAAATAAGAAAGCTTTTTTTAGTTGTTTCGGGTGTCATGGCCATCGCCCGAGCAATCTGAGGAATCACCCTGCTGGGATGTCCCCGAGAAACACTAAAATATCGCTTACCATTTTCGCCAACAACAGACAGTATTTGATTTTTTATTTCCACTTTAAGCCCCACCTCTTCCAGCGCCTGCTGAATTTTGGGCCGCTCCCCTATGGATGGCATATCCTCCGTATCAATATCCGCGTAACCCTCGCTATTGGCTAAAAACCGGATTTCCTGGGATTTGGGGATAGCAACAGCCTTAAAAATCGGGTCGGATCCCAGATACTTCAGAGCCTCATTAATTTTTTCCGCGGTTTCCTCCGCAGTCGTTATGTGAATCGAACGGCCGTTGATTAAAATCTCATCTGGGCCTTGGCCCTTTTCAAGTTGAACCGCCAAGCGGGCGCCTTCGGTGACATCGGACAAATTTTCAAATGAAAAATAGGTCAGCCTCGGGTAGTGGTCGCTGATGGTTTCGTCGTTTGGATCGTTAAATAAGCCGGCATAAATGGCTTTGAGTCCTCTGGAAAAAACTCCCAGCGTGGTCTTTTTTAGCGGTTTTGAAACCGCCGCTTCTCTCGCTGATCTATTTTGCACGCTTTTTCTTATTTCGACTGTAAGTGGATTCGTGGGATCAGCCGTATAGATATTTGTCTCAGAAGCTTCCTGAAAAGACGCGTTTTTCATTTGAGTGTTCTTGATTTTTAGAAATTCTCGTTGATTGGCCGGATTAAAATCCCCTGTAATCACGACAGGGACATCGCTATTTTTTTGAAAGAATTTGAGTATGTCATCGATCTTATTTCTTCTCTCTTCGTCAGCATTAGGATTCGGCTCCAAATGGATTGTCATGGCGATAAATTCTTTTCCTGTGAGTTTGTCTCTAAATCGGACTGAGAGAAGATAGCCTCTGATCCCCAGAACCTGCCTGATTTCCGAACCCGCAACCAATTCCAGGCGGCTCAAATCATAAAGAAACGCCAAGCCTGCTTCCACCGTCGGTTTATTGAGTTTGGGTTCAAAATATTCTATTTTCTGGTACCGGTTTTCCGTGATTTTTATGATTCGGTCGGCGGCATCATAGGCTCCAACTTTAAAATCCTCTTGCATAGCAACCAGAGCAGGCTCATGCCGTTTCAGCATCTGCGCAAAACGGTCGACGCGATCGAGCGAGCCCTTTTCTTGAATCTCCTCGATTTCATCGATTTTCTTGGTACGCCCGGCCTTCAGGAGATTGACGGTCATTATTCCCAGATAGCCTTTTCCACGCGCCTCTTTCTTCAGGCCATCCACCTTAGGGTTTCCGCCCGCTTGAGAGATTGTAAGAAACGGATCGGAAAAACCGATTATTTTTTTGATCCATTCTATGACAGCCAACCACGCAGCAGCCGCCCCGGAAGCGGGAGGAAGAATCCGCTGAAGTTCAGTCCATAAGGATCCAAGAAAGGGTGTTTTTTCATTCAAAACCAGAAAATCCTGCGATGCACGATTTTTTCCAAGAAGGATATCTATCTGGCCTGGCATACCGTCCGGACCGCAATCTTTTAAAATTTGATCGAACCTGGATTTATTTTCAGCCGACTCTGTTTGTACGTCGTTGAAATAGCCCCTAAAAAAAGCACGAATCAAATATTGATACTCAATGCGCTCATCCCAATCATCGCCGTCGCCATGTTGCTCTTTTTTCGTTTCAAGAGTAATGGGATAAAGAATCTTCACTATATCCAACAGGCGATTGGCAATCTCTACGCGTTGTTTATTCTTCGGCGAGACATGCTCATAAGAAGACCGCTTAACAGACCCTGTGAGATCACGCAAAATGATTCGTTTAAATTTTCCATCAACTATTTCCGCGCCAATATTGCCCAAAATGGCATTTCGATGAAACAAACCCGCATCGTGATAAGCCCGAAAAGAGCGGCCCAATTCCTCATAAAATTTTTCGCTGTCTTGTCTGCTTAGAATTTCAGGATGATAAACTGGGCCCGGCTCAATACCCGCTATCTGTACCAATTTTTCAAATTCTTCTTCTCCTGGTCCGGTTTTTTCGATCGCAACAAAACCAGATCCGCGCTTATCAAAATCTTTCATGCCGGCGATCATAAAACCAACAGCTTCGCCCTCAAACGTTTTATTCAAAAACGTCCCCAGAAGCAAAGGTTTATCCGTTGTCACAAATTTTGTGTCGTTTGCCTCCAGCATGATGCCATATTCTTTTCCGATACTTTCCCGCGTCGCGCCGCCAAACAAATGCTCGTAAGATTCGAGAACCTTTAAATTCCCTTCATCATCAACCGTGATTGGTCTGGCGCTGATACCATCGCGCCCCAACGAATAAGTTTGAGAGCCATCTTCATTCTCTCTCGGCCTGACTGCTTTTAATCGAAGCACTGGGATCTCACCAAACGGTCTTCGAAGCCTGAGATATACGGTTCGGCCTTCCTTTCCATTCGACTCCGCTTCTCTTGGTTGAATATAAACATTTGAGTTCTGAGCCATCACCTCAGCCAGCCTACTTTCATCGGCTGAAAGAATTTCCTCTAAATCATTTTTATCCGAAGCATCAATGCCTTCTTTATTATCATTCAGCCAATTCTTAAAATCCGCGTCCATCTCATCAAACTCAACACCGGGCACGCTCCATACACCGGAAGCCAGGCGGGCGGCATTCGGCTCCGATGGAGGCTTGTTTTTATTCTTTGAGGAGAGGCGAAGCTTATTCGCTTCGGCTCTCCATGCATCTTCCTGAGAGGACATGTCATTCAACAGCTTCCGGGCAGTTTCAGGAAGATTGACGGTCAATTTCTGCCACAAGTCAGCGCCGTATTCTTTAACGAAATGAGATTTTGTATCCGCGTCTCTCGGTTGCCGCTCTAGATTCTCACTTCTTAATTCATTAAAAATCTTATCCTTTAGAGATTCAAATCCTCCGCCAGAAAATCTTTGAAAAGCCTCTCTCAAAATAAACAGCCTATTGGCAAGCGCTGTATATTCTTCTGGGAGGTGAAAGCGAGCGGCTTCCCGCTGCATATTTTCAAAAGCGGCGACATATTCCCATTTAATTTTTCTTTCAACGCTCCTTATCTTTTCAGGAACGTCTATTTTCCCAGGCAGGGCTATAAGGTAACCCACACCGCTAAAACTAGCCCATTCCTCGTCAAGCCTCCCCCATTCTTCGGCCGCGTTCCCAAGTTCACGCATCAATGATTGTCTTTTTTTGATTAGCCCTGCTCCGTACGGCGAACCCTTTAATTCATTTAATAATTGCAAACCCAAAGGATTGGTCTCTTCGCTATTAAAAACCTCCAAAGCAGATCTGATATTTTTTCGGACCTTTTCTGGAAGCGTGTCGCCAACATCCCTAATAGAAGAATTTGATTTAAATGTAATTCCGGTGTTACTCGGAGGTTCCATAAATTCATCAATTTCACTGACATCGCTATTCTGGTTCACTTCATCCTCACTGGCCGGGGGATAATCCTCAAATGACTTGATAACCCCGCGCACCAAGTTGGCAGCGGCTTGGCTCTGTCTAAGTAATTCTGATGCTTCCGCGACCTGATGCCGCATGTACTCATAAGATCCCTGATGATCAGAAATCGAAGCGGTTTCGGAAATCTCAACCGAAGGGGAATTCTTCAAAAAGATTTCAAAATAGTCCTTCGCTTCTCCAACAACCTCCGCCAAACTATCCGCGGAAATTGTTTGGTTTTTGGACAAAACCTGTTTGAAATTTCTAAGAGTAGGGAGGACACCCACAAGAAATTCAGTGAGTAGTTTAAAAGACGTGGCTTCATCGCCTGGTTTTCTCACCCATAACCAATCTTGCTTCCGTTGCAATCTACCCTCTAATGATAAAAAATCCAAAAAAATCTCCTGGGCAAGCGTCACTTTATGTTCATCGGGTGGCAAGGATAAAAAATCTCCAATTCTGTTATCCAGGCGCTCCAGGGCCTGATACATATTTTGCACACCGTCAAAATTCCTGAAACTATACTTTGGATTGCTAATCCTGGGGCGGCGAAAATAGTTGAAAATTTCCTCCTTGTCGCGGTCAGGGAAGTTAGCCATTCGGGCCCCGTCACGCGACACGGTTTCGGCAGCGATGGTTTTGTTGGAAGGGATCTGACCCCCAATAAACGCTTGAATCGCCCCGATGAAACCTCCCGTAGCCAGCGCTATCGCATAAGTCGCCATAGCGGCCGGAACATCCCCGGTGCCGTTATTAATCACAATGGAAAACCCTGCCCAGAGCGGGATTCTATACCTCATCGCCCCGTTCCAAAATCCTGACCGGATGGTTTGGAATAAAGTTTTGCTTGTCTGATCCGCGAGGCGGGCCCCATGGATCGATGGGGTTCCAATAGAAGATTGCTTCGCCCCCTCGGAATAACCATAGTAAACTTGTGTCCATTCCACATCTCTGCTGGACTCTTTCTTCTCGAATGGAAGCAAAATTCCTAAATCCACAAGGTCGTACAAATCTTTTTGGGCATCTTGAAATTTAGAACTTGTGACAGTTTCGTAGTCAATCAGCGTAAGCCGGTTTCTAAGGGCCTTCCCATTTAACTGTTGACTCTCTTTGATTTTTTTAAAATTTTCCATCGCTCGCGCAACTCGATTAGGCCGTGAAACCACCGCATCCTCGTCATACCGCAGGATGGCCCATATTTTTTTCGAAAAATCCGTTTCGCTGTCCAAAAATTTTACTATTTTTCCAAAACTTTCCTTCGCTTGCAATGCCTCGGTTGGCGTATAAGTTTTCTTCCCCACCGATACCTGATGGATCTTGCTCCATTTTAATTTTGTCCCGTCAATCAGGCTCACAACGGCGTCCATGGATTCAGGAATATTGTCTACATGCAGAG
>JAHFFM010000237.1 GCA_023247935.1 Candidatus Omnitrophota bacterium
TAAGGGAGAAGAAAAAAACAAGCTTTCATTTTCCAAAACTGAATTTCCGGCATGATCCAGGATGCGAAAAACAGAAGCATGATCGTTGCTGGCCATACTCACTTTCGCATTCCAACGGCGGATAAAAATAACCATGTCTTTCGAGCTGGCCAGCTCTGAAAGAGACTCTACGGGAGAATAAGACCAATTTCCGGCGCCGGTTCCCTTCGCTGTTTTTTCAGCACGCCAAAACGAAAATATTGAACCGCTGATATTTTTGGTTTCGAGTCTTAAGGCATCATCCAGATTATGCTCAAGGTTGTAAGAAACGACCAAGTACACAGCCGTTCCGCAAAAAGCCAGAATCGCCGCGAGGATGGTCACGAACCAAAGCGTGATGGATGAACGCGCGGAACGTTTCCAAAAATTTATCCAGGATAAACGCTTGGGAAGTCCAAACTCTTTTACTGCGTTCGCCATCCAAAAACCGCTGGAATTTTTATTTTGCAATACGATACCCTTTACCGCGGACAGTTTCGATTAAACGGACCGCATGGCCATCATCCAGCTTGTTTCGAAGCCTCGCGATATGAACGTCAATCACGTTCGACATGCTGTCAAAATCGTGTTCCCATACATGCTCTGAAAGAGCGGTTCGCGTAACCAATTCCCCCGCGTGCATCATTAAATACTCCAGCAGAGAAAATTCTTTGGAAGACAAAATAATTTCCTGACCCGCCCGCTTGACACGATGCCGCAGCGTATCCATTTCCAAATCATGGATTTTTAAAATTGTTTGAACCATGTCGCCGCGCCGCCTCAAAAGTGCCCGGACCCTGGCTAAAAGCTCTTCAAAACCAAAAGGCTTGGTCAAATAATCATCGGCGCCGGCATTTAAGCCCGCAACCTTATCCTGGAGCTCGTCTTTCGCGGTGAGAATCAAAACGGGGCATTTTTTATTTCCCGCACGAAGTTTTTTGAGAATTTCCAGCCCATTCATCTTTGGCAGAAGAATGTCCAAAATAATTAAATCATAATCTTCGGTCTCGCCCATAAAAAGCCCTTTTTCCCCATCCGGAGCGATATCCACGGCAAAATCCTGTTCCTGGAGACCTCGACTGACAAACGAAGCGATGCGGGCATCATCCTCTGCAAGAAGAATACGCAGTGACCACCTCCATATTTAGTCCATTACTGAGGTTTCATTAATTAATGGGCACATTGGCTGGCCGATTTTCGGCTGCGACCCCGTCGCTCGATCGTCGGCATAGTTAAAACTATGCCTCCTACTCGCTTCTTGTCTCGCTCAAAAATCGACTCAGCCAATGTGCCTATTAATTAATGAAACCTCAGTAGCATTAAGAAAAACGGTGCCTGATATATATAAAAAGCTGATAAGGGTAGATCGATACTTTACAACGGTTTTAGCAGGAACGCAAACCCTTCGCTATACGGGTTTGGTTGGTATTTGTAAATTTTTAGCCCCCCGAGCCCCTCTCCAAGTCATCCCCGAAATCTTAAACCCAAATATTGCAATAGTCCGTGAAAGTCGATGCAACATCTTGCATCTTTGTTCTCGCGAATATTCTTTGTTTGTCGGATCAAGCATTTTGATCTTGTGCTGATAGGCATCCTGAATTTCATTGATGATGTCCAGCGTCATGGATGGCACAGATCCCAGCCCCATAAGAACATAGTTATCCCCTAAAACCGGCCGACCGTATTTCACGAGGTGATATTTATCAAGAAAATATGATAGCTTTATAGCCTTTAATTTTGTCATGTCACTACAATGACTGGCAAAATAGATAAGGCACACAATTAGCTTCTTAAAATCTAGATTGAAGTAACCGGCTTGATTGAATAAAAAAACCAGCCCAAAGGAAGCCGGAGCCATTCTTCATTTGTGTGGCCTTGATTTTTTCCCCACGGCGATATCAATTCCGAATATCTCGGACAAGTCTTGATCTTTGATAATCTTCGATTTCATAGACCTCGATACAGGCGCTTTGAAGTTGGCTTTATTCACGAGCTCCCTATAATCGACTTTTCTGAGTCTAAACAGAAGTTCAGGGGCGTAGTCTAAACGATTGCCTATCCCGTAGAGAACTGCCGCTACATGCTTACACATATCAGCCCAATCAAGGCATGAGCAATGAAGAGAAATCTCCTTATGAGCGGGAAAAAGACCCTTTTGTTTATCCGTGATAATCTTCATAACTCCGGAAGAAAATTTACCCTGCAACAACTCAATCACGGAATCAATTCTTCCGGAGCAATTCTTTAGAAGAATTTTCCACTTTTTGAGGTCAAGTGCTTTGATGTCAATTTTGACTTTGTAAAGCGAGGATCCTTGAACCAGCGCTTCGATTTTTCCTGAACCAACATCGAGGTGAATCACGGAGCCATGATAAACATAAGAACGGCCTCTCGGAAGACGATTCTCATAATCGCCCAAAGATTCAAGATGATCACACCAGGCTCTGCCCCAGAAGGTTTTCACAAGCGTTCTCCCTTCCGGTTTTACCGGTGAGAGCTTCTGGCCTTTTTTCATCATTTTGGCCGCGACCTTCTCGGCTTTCCTTCGCCTCTCGCCTACAGAAACGTAGCGAGGCCATCTCCAACCGTACATGCCTTATCCTTCCAATTTAGTTTTCATTCACCGCGGAGCTTATATCAAGAGCAACGATTTTCAGAAGCTCATCGTTGGGTAGCTCCGTAAGCAACGCGCTTTCGGAGCCTTCAAGAATTTCCTTCGATAGGTTTTGCTTTGATTCAATGAGCGCGTCGATTTTTTCTTCGAGAGTACCTTTGCAAATAAACTTGTGCACCAGAACCTTTCGTTTTTGTCCGATGCGAAAAGCCCTGTCAGTCGCCTGGTTCTCAACCGCCGGATTCCACCAGCGGTCGAAATGAATCACGTGAGAAGCCGCCGTCAAATTGAGGCCCGTGCCTCCGGCTTTAAGCGACAAGACAAAATACGGGGGACCGTCCTCTT
>JAHFFM010000238.1 GCA_023247935.1 Candidatus Omnitrophota bacterium
CGACTGTTTTCTTGGATTTGGTCGGAACGATATAGGTAGGAATAAATCCGTTCAGCGGGTCTACGCCCATTTTGCTTTTAGGCAGGTCACGGATATGGCCGAAAGAAGCTTCCACTTCATAATCCCCGCCCAAAAACTTTTCAATGGTCCCGGCCTTGGCCGGAGATTCCACAATCACTAGATTTTTTGCCAAAGTCTGCTCCTTCTTTATGGCCATGCTGTTTTGAGTTCGTCGGCGTCCTGCAACGCTGAATCCTCAGCCGCCGCCGACAAAACGCACGATTTCAACCGTGTCATTTTCCTTAAGCTGGACGCTGGCATAGCGTTGGCGTTCAATCACTTTTCGATTTAATTCAAAAGCAATCGATTGCTCCTTCAATTGATAAAGCTCGGCCACTTCTTTAAGGGTGACTCCCCCGGGAAGTGTCTTTAATTCACCGTTAATACGAACGGTCATTGTCTGTATCATAGTTTTCGGCGTCATTAGAACTTTCTAGCCCTGACTGGTTGTATTTTTTAAACTAAGGCAGCCAGGATAGTCCCCCGATTTTTAAAGCAAATCGGGGCAGGCATGACAATTATAAGGAAGCTGGGAGGGGTTTGTAAAGAAAGATTATCGGACGTTCGATTGCGAGCTTGCTCACTTTTCCATGTGTTGGCGTTTGGCCTCAAGGCGATAGAGTTCTTCGAGGTGATGAATTTGAAGATCTGCCACTGTTTCTTTTTCGATGCGCCGGACCAATTGTTTAAAGGCTTTTAACTTAATTCCCAGTTTTTCAATGCAAATAATCGTCAGCAATCGGCTCAGTAAATTCATCTGGATCTCAAGATCTTGCAACCGTTCATTCGTGACGGTCACGTGCTCCCAGATTTTATCTAAATGTTTCCGGACATAGTCAACCTCGTGACGGACGTCATGGACTTCCTTGAATATTTCGGCTCGAAGTTCCGGGTTTTTGCGTGCGCCTTTTTTCTTCCTGCCGGTTTTCATGAACTACCTCTTTCTTAAAGACTAACACACAGGAGTGAAATCGCCAAATCAGCGCATTACGCGCCGGAATCAGTGAGCGGAATATGGAGCAGATTATATTCCGGAATCAGGCGGGCCAGAAAGCCAAGCGAAAAAATCCGGAAAAAGATCGGGACGAACAATGTGGCCAAGCCGAACGAAAGGGCGAATAAAACAATGCCGGTAATCGCGCCCAGAACAAGCAATGACACTTTAAGAAACGGGAAAATTTTAACCAGCACCACCCCGAGCAAAAGCGCCAAAAGGCCGACCAAAAGAATGGCCAGCCCCACGACCAACATGATCACAAAAGTAAGGACGCCGGCCAGCACCCCCAGACCTATTTTGAGTAAAAAATAAACAAATAGGTCACTTGTTTTCGGTTTTAAAACAAAAAATTTATTCAGGGCTCCCATGGTCTTAAGCCCGTCTTGATACATCATGGGGGCCACAAAATCGGAAACCACCACCCCAAGAACCGCCGCGGCAAGCAAAAAAATCACAAAAAGTGGGAGACTCAAAAACAGCCAAGCCGCTTGGCGAAACAAAATGGCGGGAAGAAAACAAAGCAAAGAACCGGCCAAGAAAACGCCGATAAAACCCCAGGACCAGAGAAAAAACGAATTTCCATGTGCTCCGAATTTCCGGAATGACTCTCCGATCGAAATATCCCGGCGAATGACAAGTTCCAGAAAAATAAATTGAAAGCGCGCCGAAAGCCACATGAACAGTAAAGCAAGAACGATAAAAATCACAATCAGGACAAAAAGCCAGGGGCCCAATTTCTTAAACGCCTCCTTTGCTTTTTCTTGAGGTGTCAAAGTCGGTGAGGGAGCAGTTTCCAGAGATTGGGCTGAAATGGTTTCTGTGGTCGCGGCGCTTGAGGCCTCGGGACTTACGGGCTGGACTTGCGCCTGCTTTTGAGACGGAAAGGAGCGCGGACGATTCGGAAGACTGAAATTTCCGCCTGCTCCCTGGCCCGCGAGCCATACGATCAGGAGGATTTTAAGCCAGCGCTTAAACTCAACCGGCAGGAGAATTTCTTTTGTTTTGCGCCAAGAGAGGTTGATTAAACTTCCGACCGAGGGTTCGCTCACGAGAAATTAAGCGTTCACCACGCGGGTTTTAGCCCATTGATCAGCGATACGATTGTCTTTTACAAGAACAAAAATAATCTCCACAATATAGCCGACAACGAGTACAAAAGGAATAATCAGGAGAATGTTGCGGATAAAGGCCTGGCCGAACGTGACTTTTTCCCCGGACAAACTGACCAATTTTAAGCCCACCATTTTCCGGCCCGGTGAAATCACCGCGTCACGGACCAAAAGCCATACGATATTAATCGCCACAAGAACCACATTGCGTATGGAATCCGGCACCGCCAGCAAAAGCACGCCGGCCAATACGCCCAGCAAAATAGGGATCGCCACCAAATCCACCAGTCCGGCAATAAAACGTTTTCCCTTAGGAGCCGCTTCCCCGCCGACCGCTCCGCCCGTTACGCCAAATCCTCCGTTCACCATAATGGTGCTCCTTTCATAAAATTAGGTACGTCCCACGTCGCAGGCCATACAATTATGTCTGCTCTTGGGATATGAGCTCTCGGGAAAACCTGCCGAGCGCTCACAGTATAACGAATGACCGAGAATTATGCAATTCCTTGTAGCATTTTAGGTTCTGACATACCGCCCGCCCAAAGTTCTTTTGATCAATCCTTTGAGCTCCAATTGAGTAAGACGTAAATGAAGTCCGGTAGTCTCATCGCCCAGATGGCCGCCTATCTCATCCAAATAAAGCGGCTCTTTTGCCAATAACTTGAGAATTACGTCGTCGGTATCATTTCCGTCTGGGGGAGGAAGCGATGCCGATGAGCCAAATAAAGTCCTAATACACGGCTCAAGATCCACCAAAATATCGTCGGAGCCCGTGACCAGCTTTGCTCCATTCTGAATCAGCTGA
>JAHFFM010000239.1 GCA_023247935.1 Candidatus Omnitrophota bacterium
TTAGATGTATGGTCTCAAACAGTGCAGGCAGTCTTACGAGTAGTTCCGCAACGCTTACGGTGGATCGGACGGATATCGAAATTTTAGACGACATGGTAAAAGTGATTCGGGATCACCAGAGCACCAAATCCACGCCTCCCGAACTAAAAATCCCTAATTTCGATCTAAACAATGACGGAAGCGTCAGTGGAGCTGATATAACCATCATGCAGAAAATTTGGACGATCCGTCTCGATCGTTATATGCTGGCGACGACCAAATTTATGAGTGAAGTAAGCGCTCGTTATTCAACGAATGGCGATCCGCGTTATATCGCCGAACTTGACGTCAATAAAGACGGAGTTATTAATGACGTCGATTACTTGAAGATTCAAAAAGTCTTAAGCCGCGGCCGGTAAGTTGGCGGTCTCCGCGGATGCTACGTTTAGTACCAAAAGGAAATAGGAACGCTTCATTCAAATTAGGAAAAATTGTCCCATTCTTTAATGGAAATAAGCTCTCAACACATATTGCTGCATCATACGCTGGGTGTTGAAAAAAGAACCGTTGAGCGCGATCGAGTGAAGCATAATTCCGATGAACCGGTCGCGATGCCGGTAAAACATCGGAATCACGATTTTCTCCAGTTTGTCATAAAGTGATTTGGCGTCTTTGGCGCGGTCACGGTTTTTCCCTTCCCCATCGTCTGTTTCGCCAATCGCCCAGCCGGTCACGCCTTCCACGTGGCCTTCAATCCACCAACCGTCCAAAATGCTGAGCGAGGGAACCCCATTCAAGGCCGCTTTCATCCCGCTTGTGCCGGAAGCTTCAAGCGGCGGCTCGGGAGTGTTCAGCCACAGATCGACGCCGGCGGTAATCATTCTCCCAAGTTCCATATCATAATTTTGAAGATAGGCAATTTTGATATTTCCTTTTAGCGCGTCCCCAGCCTGGTAAATTTTCCGAATTAAATCCTTCCCTGCTTGGTCTTGAGGATGGGCTTTGCCGGCGTAAATCACCTGAATGGGCGTGCGTTTGGAAGCAAGTTTTTGAAGCCGCTCAATATCATGAAAAAGAAGGTCGGCCCGTTTGTAAGCGGCCGCGCGGCGAGCGAACCCGAGCGTCAAAACATCCGTGTCCATCCCGGTATTGGTTTCGTGATTCACATACTGCATCAATTCATGTTTCGTTTCGCTGTGCGCTTTCCAGACATCGGCTTTCGGGATTCCCAGCGCGTAGCGCAAACTAAAATTGTCTTCACGCCATCCGGCAATGAAGCGGTCAAACAGTTCTTGAAACGGTTTGGAAGTCCAAGTTGCGACATGAACCCCGTTTGTGATTGAGTCGATGGTATAAGCCGGAAACATTTCCCGTGAAATTTCCCCGTGCTTTTTTGCGACTCCATTCACATAATGACTCAGGTTCAACGCGAGGTTCGTCATGTTGAGCGTGTGATCCGAGTAAAATACCTCTTTCATCTCAAGCGCCGGCTGACGGCCCAATACTTTTTCCACCAGACTCATCGGAAATTGGTCGTGCCCCGCCGGAACCGGTGTATGGGTTGTAAAGACACAATGTTTTCTCACCTCCTCAATCGCGTGGGCATCGATTGTGTTTTTTGGATCGCGCCTTAAATGTTCTTCCAAAAGTTCCACCGTAAGAAAAGCCGCATGCCCTTCATTCATGTGAAAACGTTTGATGTTGTGAT
Source organism: Candidatus Omnitrophota bacterium (assembly GCA_023247935.1). Lineage (GTDB taxonomy): Bacteria > Omnitrophota > Gorgyraeia > 2-02-FULL-51-18 > 2-02-FULL-51-18 > JAHFFM01. The sequence continues at coordinate 1,688 of JAHFFM010000239.1, forward strand.
GGCCGAGCGAGCGGAGCATTTTCACGCCCCCGATCCCCAAAATGACTTCCTGGCAAATTCGGTAACGTAAGTCGCCTCCGTAAAGAAAGTGGGTAAAGGTCCGGTCCGCTTCCGTGTTTTCCGGCAGATCCGCATCCAAAAAATAAACCGGGACTTTAAACCCGCTCATCCCCACCACATCATAACGCCAGGCACGAAGCTGAACGGTCCTTCCCTCGATGTTGACGGAAGCCCTGGCCTTGGTCTCGTGTAAAAAATCTTCCACCACCCACTCCTCCGGTTCTTCCTTTTGAACACCATTCGGATCTATCTTCTGGTAAAAATACCCTTTGCGGTGGAGGAGGGTGACGGCGGCCATCGGCACCTTCAGGTCGGCGGCGGAGCGGACGGTGTCTCCGGCTAAAACACCGAGTCCGCCGGCATAAGTCGGCATGCCGGTTTCAAGCCCGATTTCCATGGAAAAATAAGCGATGCTTCTTTCTCGATCCATTGTTATTTAGACCATTATCGGCTGAACATACTTCGCCACTTAAGCATTTGTCGCGAGATTGCGAATCGGTTTTGTGTTTCGCTTTTTTTCCGTCACCCAAAACTCCATATACTTTCCAAACATCAAACGGGTTTGTGCGTCCAGCGCCGGAAGAGCGCTGAGAAATGAAACGATAAACGGAACCAAAAGCCACTCCAGCGCTAAAATGATCCGCTCGCGCAGCAGATTCTTCGTTCCCTTCTTTGGAAGCAAATACTGGCTGAGCAGAACGCTGGCGACCAAAGTAATCGAAGCCAGATTGAAAATAATCGCCGTGATGCGAGGAGCGCTGTAATACAAAACTGTGCTTGAAAATTCGCGGGATGCGAACAAGGCCGGCAGCCAGCCGACCACCGTAAGCAAAAACCCCCATGTCGCCCAAGCGATGTGCATCGCGAAAAGTTTGAAACCAAGCTGAAATTTCTTGGCAAATGAAACGCGCTTTTGACTTAAAAATCCCCGCATCACCGGAGCAAAATTTTCAACACCCCAAGCCCATCTCCTTTTTTGCTTGTAAACGCTGATGGCTGTTTTCCACCACGAACCGCTGTCCACAATATCCATCGAAATCGTGACATACATCGGAATCACACGGTAATTTCCCTCAAAATGAAGAAAGGCCTTCCAAAAAATGGCGGAATCATCAGAAATCATGTCCACCGGCCAATAACCGGCTTCCGTCAACGCTTTAAAGCTCATGCTGTGGCTTGAAAACGTGACGAGCTCCTCCGGATTGGTC
>JAHFFM010000240.1 GCA_023247935.1 Candidatus Omnitrophota bacterium
AAAGTAATTCTCCAATACAAACAATGGGCGTCAAACCGGCCTTCAGCGCGGCTTTGGTTTTGCGATTAACCGCGTCATGCGTTTCATGGAAAAACTGACGCCGTTCTGAATGCCCGATAATCACAAAAGCAGCTCCCGCATCTTTCAAAAGCGCCGCGGAAACTTCCCCTGTAAATGCGCCTTTTTCTTCCCAATAAAGGTCCTGAGCCCCGACCCTAAAGTCCGTGTCGCGCAAAGCCTCCGAAACTTCATTCAAAGCCGTGAAAACCGGACAAACCACAATATCCACGGACTGCGTGTCGCGAATATTTCTTTTAAGCGACGTGACAAGCTCTATCGCCTCTTTGATGGTTTTGTTTAATTTCCAATTGCCAGCGATGATAGGTTTGCGCATTTTCATTTCTCCGAAAGCGCGGCAATTCCGGGAAGAACTTTTCCTTCAAGATATTCCAAAGAAGCGCCGCCGCCCGTTGAAATATGCGTCATTTGTCCGTCTAAACCAAAACTGATCACGCAAGCCGCGGTGTCGCCGCCGCCGATCACGGTCACGGCATCTTTTAAATGCGCGAGCTTCGTGGCAATTTCTCTGGAACCATTGGAAAAAGGTTTCATTTCAAAAATACCCATGGGACCATTCCAAATCACGGTTTTTGCCGTATCCAGCGTTTGATTGAATAATTCAATCGTTTTGGGACCAATATCCACACCCAGACGGCCGGGAGAAATCCCGGGGCCTTCTATTTTAATGGGAGCCGCTTCATCCACCTTTTGCACCGTCACATGGTCAACCGGAAGAAGAATGTCCACTTTCTTTTCTTTGGCTTTAGCCAGAATAGATTTCGCCAAATCGGTTTTATCTTTTTCGTATTTGGAATCACCGATATCAATCCCCTGCACTTTCAAAAAAGTGTAGGCCATGGCGCCGCCGATTAAAATTTTATCAACTTTGGCGATCAGGTTTTCAACCACGCCGATTTTATCCGAAACTTTGGAGCCGCCCAAAATCGCCACAAAAGGCTTTTTAGGTTTTTGAATGGCTTCACCCAAATATTTGATTTCTTTTTCAAGAAGAAATCCGGCCGCAGCGGGCAAATACTGAGTCACGGCCGCAATCGACGCGTGAGCCCGGTGACTTGAGCCAAACGCATCATTGACATAATAATCGCCGTTTTCCGCCAGTTTCCTGGCGAACTCCGCGTTATTCTTCTCTTCATCCGGATAAAACCGCAAATTCTCAAGAACCGCCACCGGCTTGGAATTATCAAGCTCGGATAGTTCATCCTTCACGCGCGGTCCCACGCAATCCGAGCATTGAATCACATCTTTTTTCAAAAGCTCGGAAAGCCGCTTTGTCGCGGGAGTCAAACTCATGGACGAAACGGGTTTGCCTTCTGGACGGCCTAAATGACTCATCAAAACCACTTTCGCGCCTTTATCCAAAGCGTATTGAATCGTGGGCAATGAAGCCCGGATACGGTTGTCATCCGTCACATGAAGGTTTTTATCCAGAGGGACATTGAAATCCACCCGGATCAAAACCCGCTTATTCTTGAGATCGAAATCGCAGATCGTTTTTTTGGCCATAAATTATTGATGGGCCAAAACCGGCATACTCTTGCCGATAAACGCGCAAAGATCAACCACGCGGTTCGAATAGCCCCATTCATTGTCATACCAGCTGAACACCTTGGCAAAACGCTTGTCGATGACATTCGTCAACTCAGCATCCACAATGGAAGAGCTGGGATTATTTTGAAAGTCTTTGGAAACAAGCGGTTCATTGCAATATTCCAAAATGCCTTTCATTTTACCCTGGGCATATTCTTTGAACAGATTGTTCAAATCTTCTTTGGTGGCGTCTTTGGATAATTCACAGGTCAAATCCACGACAGAAACATTCGGCGTAGGGACGCGAATGGAAATACCGTCCATCTTTCCTTTCAACTCCGGAATCACCAAGCCAATGGCTTTGGCGGCGCCGGTAGATGTCGGGATCATGGACAAAGCGGCTGCGCGCGAACGGCGAAAATCTTTGTGGCCGAGGTCGAGCAAACGCTGGTCATTGGTGTAAGAATGGATGGTGGTCATGGAACCGCGAACAATGCCAAATTTTTCCAAAATAACTTTGGCGACAGGAGCCAGACAGTTCGTGGTGCAGGACGCGTTGGAAATCACATGATGCTTGGCCGGATCATACTTGTCATGATTCACGCCCATCACAACCGTGATGTCTTCGCCTTTGGCCGGAGCTGAAATGATTACTTTTTTAGCGCCGCCTTTGGTGATATGCACTTCGGCTTTTTCTTTATCCGTAAAAGCGCCGGTGGACTCCACCACAATATCCACACCCAGGTCCGCCCATGGAATTTGCGTGGGGTCTTTGTAACTCAAAATTTTTAGTTTCTTGCCATCCACGTTCAGGCTGTCGCCTTCGGCTTTAACCGAATGCTTGAAAATACCCAGAATGGAATCATATTTCAAAAGATAAGCATGTGTTTCAAGCGGCACCGGAAGATCGTTCACCGCCACAAATTCAATATCTTTTTGACCAAAACCTGCCCTAAATACGTTGCGTCCAATACGCCCAAAACCATTAATACCGACTCGAATTGCCATGGAAAACCTCCTTAAAATGAGCTTATTATTATAATGGGTTATGAAAAACCTGTCAAAACAATCGTAGGCTGACGCCTTTACCAGAGGTTGCAGCGGGTCCTGTCAAGGAAGAGACCTTATTAGCTATTTGAAAACGCTATCAGGACCTCAAAAAACCTCGGGTTGCGATGTGCTGTCCTTTTCAAATATCTAATAAGGTCTCTTCCTTGCCACCCGCGAAGGTTTAGGCCAGTATCCTCATATGGATATTCAAAAGGTGCGTAAAAACAATAAGAAGAACGGGTGGCGCCCAATGCATTTCTTTTTATTGTCCAAAAAGGACAGC
>JAHFFM010000241.1 GCA_023247935.1 Candidatus Omnitrophota bacterium
AATGCATGTAGATTAATATTTAGGTCTGACAATTCATCCTCATTCATTAGCGTTTCCCTATCCAAAGGAAATATCGAATAGATATTTTCAATGGCGTGCTTGAGAATGCGTAGACGCCTACCAACCCCTTGCATCAAAAATTCTTTGGCTTTGGCTACCTTCATTTTTTCGGAAGATAAATAGATAATCTCTATCAAGTCGGAATATTTTTCTTCCAATTCCTGAAATTCATCTTCTAACTTTTCCAGGTCTTCTCGTTTGAAAAATTTTTCTAATTGTGTGGCCATTTTGTTCTCTAAAAAAGAAAAAGCCTCCATTTAGGAGGCATGGTATTTAGTTTGTGCGGCGGTCTGGATTAGGCCCGATGCCACCTCATAAGTAAGGTTATTCTATTCCTTTGAATTGCTTCGGGGAAGGAGAATTCGAAGGAAGCTTACTCAGATTCCAGGGACTGAACTACCCCAGGTTTCACGGACACTTTAATTAAGCGACAGCCATCGACTCCATCTTCTCAGGCGTAAGATAGTTTAGAGATTGATGGACTCTCTTAATCAAGCCTTATTCTTAGTGGGGAGCAGGATAGAAATGTAAAGGTTGATCGCCTCTTGACAGGCGGGCCTTAATTGTCTATACTTCATATAAAGTATAGACATATAGGGCGCAATGATGATTAACAGAAAAATGATGCTTATGAACTATATCAAAGGAAAACACGGAATAGCCGCTTTTTCCGATATTAAGCACGCAGGGTTTCACAAGGCGACGCTTAATGCTCTTACCCGTTCGGGACAAATTCGGAAAGTGGATCGTGGGTTCTACAGGCTCTCATCCGGCGCAACTCTTTCAAACCCGGATCTTGCAGCTGTTTCGGTTAAGGCGCCAAACGCAGTTGTGTGCCTTATTTCAGCTCTTTATTTTCATGGGGCAACCGATGAAATTCCGCGGCAGGTTGATCTTGCGGTAGTAGAGGGGAGCCGTTCTTACAGGATTAAGTATCCACCGGTACAGTTTTACCACTTTTCCAAAAATAGCTGGAAGACTGGGATCGAGGTGCGGAAGATGGATGGGTATACTGTCCGCATCTACAGCCTCGCAAAGACCGTAGCGGATTGTTTCAAGTTTCGTAGTAAAGTCGGTATTGATGTCGCGCAAAAGGCCCTAAAAAATGCCGTGCTGGAAAAACATGTAGCACCAGCGGAGATCATGCGTAACGCCAAAATTTGCCGGGTTCACAATATTATCCAACCGCTACTGGAGATCATGCAGTGAAAAAAGAAATAAAAAATATCGAAGCGTCTATTCGCGCAAAGCTTACTAATAAAGCTGAAGAAACGAACCGCCCATTTTCCGAAATCCTGCAGTATTACGCCATGGAGCGTTTTCTTTACCGCCTAAGCCAAACGGAGCATATCGATAAATTTATTTTAAAGGGCGCCCTTATGTTCACGGTGTGGCAGGTTCCGCTTAGACGCACAACCATGGATATTGACCTTCTCGGGCGTCTTGAAAACCAAATACCCAAAATTGAAACAATTATAAAAGACGCATGCCGTCAAAGCGTTGCGGCGGATGGACTTCTTTTTGATGTGACGACGGTTAAATGTCAAAAGATCAAAGAGGGTGCGGATTACGAGGGTGTGCGGGTAAAGTTTATGGGTTTTCTTGAAAAGGCCAAGATTTCGATGCAGATAGACATAGGATTTGGGGATACGATTTATCCCAAGCCACAGGTAATTGATTATCCTGTTATCCTTGATTTCCCGAAGCCTCACCTTAAGGGGTATCCGATTGAGACCGTCATCGCAGAGAAATTCGAAGCCATGGTCAAACTTGGAAGCGCAAATAGCCGAATGAAGGATTTCTACGATCTATGGCTTTTGATACGGCAGTTTGATTTTAAGGGGGAGGGCCTTGCCACAGCCATTGAAAAAACATTTACTCACCGAAAAACGGTGATGCCGGGTAAGCCGCCGTTTTTTGCGGAAGAAATCTATGGCGAAAAATCGAACCGCCAGGCGCTTTGGAGCACCTTTTTAACAAAAAACAAAATAAAGAACGCGCCGGTTATGTTAAGCGAAGTGGCAAAACTTATAGAAGCGTTTCTTGAGGGGCCTGTTAAAGCGCTGACCCAGAAGAGAGTGTTTGATGGGAAATGGAAAGCGCCGGGACCTTGGATATGAAACGATTCGTTATAGGCGACATTCATGGAGGGCATAAGGCGCTTGTGCAATGCCTTAAGAGATCCAAGTTTAATCCCGAACAGGATCTTTTAATTTCGCTCGGGGATCTCTGTGACGGTTGGCCCGAAGTGAATAAAGTTATCGACGAACTATTAAGCATCAAAAATCTCAAGCTCATTTTGGGCAACCACGACGAATGGACCTTGCGGTGGATGAAAGACGGCTGGATGGAAGAGATCTGGACAAGCCAGGGCGGACTGGCAACGATGGAATCCTATCAGCGCGACAGGGAGCGTGTTCCTGAATCTCATAAGAATTTTTTGCAGTCCGCCGTGCTTTTCCTCGAATTGGACAATAAATTATTCGTCCATGGCGGAGTCGATCCGAACATGGAACTGACAAAGCAAGATCCGGAGCTCTTAATGTGGGACAGGGATTTGCTGAGCAAAGCCGTGATGACCGCTAGACGCAAACCGAACCACCGCTATGGAAAATGGGACGATATCTTTGTGGGTCACACGACAACAGAATGTTATAAAACTCTCCAGCCTGTTCATGCCTGCAATGTATGGGCCGTGGACACCGGCGGCGGCTGGAGCGGTAAACTTACCATCATGGACATCGACAGCCATGAATATTGGCAGTCGGATCTTGTGCCAGACCTTTATCCCCACATCCCCGGGCGGCGCTGAAGTCTGATTTGGGATACCACTGGGATACCATCACTGCCTCCACTAG
>JAHFFM010000063.1 GCA_023247935.1 Candidatus Omnitrophota bacterium
AGCATCGCTATCTTTAGAATAACCGTCAACATTTCTTCCGGAGACGTGTTCGGAGGTAAATTCACCGATTTTTTGAATTGTAATACAGAAGGCGTGTCATAACCCATGATTACGATATCAATGCCAAGCTTATGCGCCTCCTCCAGTGTCTCTTCCCTCACCTCAACCTGGCCATCGGTAATGACGATTTCTAATACCGGTAAACCCGATTCTTTCATTCGGTGTTTCTCGATGATCTTCTCAATCACCAGTTGGAAATTATTATTGTCGTTTGCTCCAAGATGTTTAAGCTTTCTCAATGCATTTTTAATGGCTTCCGGTTTCTTGGAGTGCTGCGTTGACAGAATTGGATAATAATCCGTTCCATGCGCGTCCAAACCCACCTGCACACTTTTGTTTTCGACCGCCTGCCTGTGAAAAAGCGTCAGATACTGCCTCGCCATTTCAATGAATATCTCATTGATCGTCATTGTTCTGGTTTGGCCCGTCTCAGGGTCGGTAATTTGTCTCGTATCTTGCGTGCTGCCGCTGATGTCTACCGCAACACCGAAATAGCCCCTTGCCACAGCTTTTCGAACGCTTTGAGCCAAAAAAACTTCTTTAATGCCTCCGGATTTGATCATTTTCATCCATTCTTCGATGCTTATCTCCTCTCCTTCCTCACTCAAATACGACATAATCTGAGGCAGCCCGGCAAAAAGCGTCCTAAACTTTTCCAAAATCGCCTTCGGAATGTTCGGCAGCGCCAAGTCCACATCCGTGGCCCCCGCCGCCTCGGCTTCTATGAGATCTCTTACGTTCCCTCCACCGACATTTTCATCCCCTCCGGTGCCCGTTCCCTTCTGGGGTTCAGTCTTAAAAGAAGGCCTGTCTTTCGACGACAAAGATTCTATTTTTATTTGCTTGCCGGCCACTTTGCCGACGATTTTCTGGGGGTATCCCTTGTCCAGACCTGCCATAATTTCCTTTGTCCATCCGCCTCCGCCCTGGGCTACAGTAGCCTCCATCGAACCCGGTTTGGCGGTGTAAAGATATTCCCTGCGATTTTGGTAAATATGAGCGGCCATGTCTCTTAGTTCATGTCGGTGCTGCTCTTTTAACGCGGCGATAATTTTATCTATCTTATTCCCATCAAAATCGTCATCAATAAGCTCGCTTTCAAGTTCAGAGTAAAGAAAAGGGTCTAATTTAATTTGAGAAATCGTCCTGGAAAGTTCATCTTCTTTGTGCCTCATCCAAAGCCCGTTCAAAATTCCCTTGGCAGCCTGGCTATAAACATTATCAGGGTCGGGCCTATTGACGAGGCAATCGCGAAGAAAATCCAGATAAGCAACACCCTCGTCTCCGTAAATAAGCGGAAAAATCATCGAATTTAACTCCAGGTTATCCGGAATCGGAAACGAAGGGCCGTCAAGCCGGAATTTCATTTGATCTATCATGTGCCCTATTTCGTGCAACGCAACCCATCTAACCCATTCCCGCTCGCCTGGCCGGCCTTTAGCGATTCTTTCAATCTCATTTTTAAAAACAACGGCAAACTCTCCCTCAAAATAACCCAGAAGGCCGGGTTTAGGGGAATCGGCAAGCACCACAGCCCGGGGAAAAGGAGCCGTTCTCAGCTGGCTGTCCGGGGGGATTCCAATTTGGTCATAATGGGAACTATTAAAATCCGTGAATTGAAAAAGAATTTCTTTGAACTCTACGAAAAGATAAGGAGACGTTTTCTCAAAAGGGCTGCGGGCCTGAGTGATCATGTATACGGAGCCCACGGCCTGATTTGCCAGTATCCGGCGTATTATCATGATTTTTTCTTCTAATACCTTCAATGCCTTCTCATCTACTACGCTGCGGTTAAAGTACATTTTATGGATATCCCGCAAAGCCAGCTCCATGCCAGGATCGATTTTTTTTGCGATCGAGAGAACGTTTTCCATCGTCTTTCTTTCCCTGTCCGAATCTTCGTTAAAAGCCATGTCTGACACTGCTTGCAAAAACGGCGCTATCACCTGGTTGGATATTTCCATAAAATTTGAGGATAGGGTGTCTGTGTTCAGACGCGAAGACTCTTGAGAGAGCCGCTCCAAATTGTAGGTAAGTTTAAATTCTTCCGTTGATAAAGGGCCCAAAGCCTCTCGTTCTTTTTTTCCGGTTTTCGGCATTAAGGATTCATCGTCGAACCCGGCGTCTTGCACGCGGTTTTTGACCACGCGGGCCCAATCATCGCTGACATCCGGATTAGGATAGCGATAGGCGGTTTTCATCACGGCGTGCTCATGGTCAGCGTCCATTCCGGCAGTCTCTTCGGGAGAGCTGGGAACGGTGCGGTGTTCGTTCTGAACATAAATTTCCTCTTCCGGGCTCACCGGCGATGAAAATTTTCTTCTTTCCAGCGCTTCGTATACGTCTCGAATGCCACGGCGGCTATATTCCTTAAGAATGGATTTTAATTGGCCGTCCGAATAATTCGCCGGATTGGCGGGCCAGAACTTGCTTGCGCGGGACGAGATTTCCTCACTGAATTCCCCCCGATCGCCATAAGTTTCCGGTGGATTGAAAGTCGCCGAGAATAGCACTTCGTCCTCGACTTCCACTTCATAGGTTTCGCTTTGGATATTCATAGTAAAATTTTTCTCCCCCCTGAATAACGGCGCCAGCGCATAAATAAGACCCGGCGACACGTTCGCCTCGTCCCACACCACCATCACGCGCGATGTCATCGTTTTTCCGGGAACCTGTATTTTTTGCCATTCCTGCGCGCCCTTTTTGCGTATTTTTCCGATTCGCGCCAGCAATTCCTTGACACCGACCTCCACCTTTCCGTCTTTGATGTTCATGCTCATGGTCAAGTCGGATGTCCTTAGATCTTCATACGAGTTCAACACGTATACAGGGATACCCGTCACGGCCGAAAAATTGACCATGCCGGTCGTTTTCGCAACACCCGTTTCTCCATTGATCATTGCAACTCTGGGAGCTCGCGCGTAACCCATTTTGTCAGCGCGTACCTGCCAGGCATTCAGAATTCCCGATAAAAAAATATCGTGCTGCGGGGTCATTTCCATAAAAGATTCGGTTGCCACTTCATGCACCGGCAAGGCTCGATCGCTATTCCAAGCATCCCCGGAAACTTCAAACCCACCTATCTGCTTCAGGATGTCGTATTCGAACAAAATCTCTCCGGTGCTTTTCTCAAGCGAAACTTTCATTTCGTCTGTGAGCGGGTAGCCTTTTTCAAGGGCGGCCAATGTTGTCCGATAAGAACGGGCCGGTGTTTTGATTATGATTTTACCTTCATTTTTATCTGCATATCGGAACTGGATGCCGTTTGGAAGCGTGAATAGCTCTTCTTCGGTGAATGAATCCAGACGAACGCGTTTGGCTATACGCCCGGTGCGGACATACGACAAATCCTCAAGAGCCTCCGTTTTTAGGATTTCGTAATAAGCGGCTAATTCATACGGGTTCAATTTGCCTTCGCTTAACGGTTTTTTGAAAACGTCTTTCAAAATTTTTTTAAAAATAATCTCGCGTTCAACGGTCCGCAGGTCGCTGTCTTTTAAACCGACGAAATACACCAGTTGCAGCGCTCTTATGACGTAATAAAGAGGGTCTTCCTTTAAAGGCTTCCAAGTTTGCTTTTTCAGGTACTGAACAACCGAAGCCGCTTTAAAAATATCCTCCTGCGAAAACCCATAACTCAGCTCAAGACTTGCCCGGTCGATTCCGTCCGATATCTGCCACAACCAGTCAAACTCCCGTTCGTCGACAAGCGGAAAACGGTTTTTAATCAACATGCGCGCTTCCTGGTAGTCGAACGGCTCTACCCGTACCGGAAGAAAACGGTTGATGAATGCGGAAGAAAACTCGTGTTCGATCGGCGATGAAATCATAAGGTTTACCCAGGGCGGCAGCACGTATTCGACGGGCTTACCCTGTTCGTCTTCGATCATAAGGTTGCGCGTGGAACCCATTCTCGATAGAAACCTGTTCAGGACAACGCGCTGCCGTTCGGGAATGGCGTCCATCATGTGAAAAAAAAGAATTTTTTGCGGTTGAGGCGCATTCTGATTTATTTTTTCATAGTCTTCGCGCTTCATCATGTGGCTTGCCAGGAAACCCAGCGCTTGATGAAATTCATTGCCGGCTTTTTGGCGCCGGACCCCATAGCGGTCAAACTCTTCCTCTAACTCAGGTGCAAATGAAGAAATAAGATGGGAGCGGGTCATGTCGGGATTGCACCAAAGCACTTCGAGCTGTCGCCCCGTTTTATAAGCAAACTTGCGCACCAAGTCATAAGAGTCGGCGCCCGGCGCTTCCAAAAGGGCCACCGGCATCCCCAATGACAATCCGTAAGCCATAGCCCTTTCGGCTTCGCTGTGGCTGGGAATTTCTTCGGGATAACGGATGGAAGAAAGCTCCACGTTGCCGGGTGTCGAGGAGGGTTGAAGCGTAATTCCGCCGAAGTCGGAACCATTCATTTGAACAGGCCCCTGCCATTCACGCAGGTACTTCAAAGCCCAATCCCCCAAAATGAAGGCTAACCGATTGCGGTCTTGCCGCGAAAGACTGAGATAATACGCGACCATCATCGCCTGAAAAACGGTCTTTTCCATATCAGGCAAAGTCAGGTTCTGCCGCCTCCTCATGGCGTCCTTTAAACCCTGCACCATCAGGATAAGCTGGCGAGGCGATAATTCCTGCCGATTCGGATGTTTTTCCATGAAATTCAAATGAATTTCGACCATTCTATCTTTTAACGCTTTTGGCACCCGTCCGGCGTCTTTTTCCAATAAATGATTGATGATGCGCAACGCGTCCTCTTTTGATAAATAATTATCCGTCCAAATCTTGTGTGCGCGCGAGTCGGCTGTATAAGAAACCGCGAGCCTGTCTTTAACGCCTGCCGGATTCTGCGTGATGAACAGGCGGAAGTTTTTGTGACGCTTCAACACGGGCCCTTTATAACTTGGTAGATAAAAAGAAAGGTTTAGTTCGTCCAAGGAAGCCGCATTCGCAAGGAACGCAATGACTTCCATAGAGGAAATTCCCACAGCCCCTTCATCCAGATTAAGCACTCCCCCTTCCGTGTAGGCTTTCAAAAACGCGTGGGTAAACGTGCCGTCCGGCAAAGGATTGGATGTCAAAATCATCTCGCCGGCTTTGATGGATAATTTGCCCAAAAAACGGCTTAAATCCACGCCGTCATACATCAACTCGTCATAAGGGGCCACCCCCATGCGCTTGGCCATCTCCTCAGGCAAAGCGGATTTGCCGCCGCCGGGATACCCCTCAACAACAGTGAAGCGTTGATGACGCCAGGCAATGATCTGGCTGGCCAGCTCGCGCACCTTGGTTTCGGTGGGTGCCAGAAATGTATCTTCGGGAATCTCCGGATACTCGGTTAATATCTCAATGCCATCCGCGTAAAACCAAACGCCTTTCTCGTCTTTGCGGTATCCGATCTTATTCTCCGGGTTTTGCATCGGGCCGGGATAAAAACTCAGATTTTCGCGATAACCCTTCTTCTCATCCGGCTCTTTGGTCCGCAATCCTATTCCCATAACGTAATAGGCGATTTTATTCACATCTTTTTCGAACGATGCGGCATTTTTTTCGAACGATGCGGCATCTTTTTCGTGACTCTTTCGTACGAGAAATAATTCAGAAAGATACGTGTCCAAATCATCAACGCTTAGGCGGACATGGTCGTATTTCATGTCCTGGGCTTGTTTTTGGTAGGCCAATAACGCTTCAGAGGCTTTTTGGATAAGTGTATTTTTGAATTGATGATTGAGTCCGATTTGATTCTCATTCAGCCAATCCGTCACATAACCGTCAACCCAAGCTGCGTTCTGCCGCACGGACAAATTGACGGCGGCGAAACGGTCAAGCTCCGGTCCGCCGATTCGAATTTCCTCCTGCGAGGAAGCGGTGGCGACGAGCTTTAAGTTCGAAGGCTGGTGGGAATAAAACCATTTCGCGAAGGAAAGCTGCAGGTCGGCGTCTGAACGCAATCGCTCTATCGTCACCGGGACAGGATACCCTTCCGACAGCCGCTCAAAATCTATTTCATTTTTTTGTAAAGCTTCTTCGATTAATCTCAACAATTCATCTGCGTGTTCCCTCAAAATATAAGGCTCGACGGTGTCAAAGCGGCCGCTTTGGAAAAATTCGTTCAAGAAGGGCATTATCTTTTCGTTGAGGCGAAGGTAATTTTCAAATATGGCGTACAGACGCCGGCTTTCTTCGGACGCGTTTTTTTTGGCCATTAAAAACCGTGCCTGCGCGATCAAAGACGGCAGAAGACCCAATTCAAAATCCAGTTTCGGAAACTTTCTTCGAATGGCCTGGTCGACCGGCGAACCCGCATTGGCAGGAGGCGCTCGCGGCGCCCAGCTTCCCACCCACGAAGATTTGGAATGGAAAAAACTTAGAGGCACTTCGATGATTTGACCTTTGGGATCTATCTCCAGAATGGCCTCCGTCACGATGTTCCCAGCGGCTGCCGAGCTGGCGTCGGAAAAAACAAGGGTCGGCTGGCTTTCCGAAAGCGACATTTTCATAGCCGTCGGGGCGTTGACCTCGTAAGATTCAAATCCTCTGCCGCGACAAATGTCATCGACGATTTTCAAGGCTTTCTCGATGTCCGCGTTATTCTGCCAAGGCAAGCCGTAGATTTCCCGCACGGCCCGGCCGAACGCTTCCTTCACTTGCATGGGTTTTTGGCGATCGGCCATGTATTTTTTCATTCTCGTCAAAACTTTGAGAAGATGGCGCCGGCTGACAACTTGCGGTGAATCCAACAGGTTTAATTCATTCTTGGACTGCCAAATTTTTTGGTGCACCTCCGCCAACACAGGCGCGAAATCAGCTGCATATTTGCTCAACTCGGGGTCTTTCTCAAAAAATTGCCGCGCCAGAGAAGGGAGCTCGTCCGGATCGAAACTCATGTAATATCTCGGCATCATGGCAGCGATACGCCTGGGTGTCGCGTAACGCCCGGCGGTGTCGTCGGAGTTGGCCGTGAAAATCGTCGCGCCGCGTGACGGCAGAGCCACTCTGCGCACGGATCCGGAATCGTCCGGAGCAAATTCAGGCAAATACTTGTAACGGTAACCTGCGGTTTCGGGATACAGCCAATAATACAATTGATTATCAGCGCTGGTATTGATTTCATTGAACACGTGTGCGTACCCTCCCTCCTCAAGCTGGTGGATGTATTCGGCTTCTTCGAACCGGATCATGCCATTCGCGGCAACCACAAACTGGCCCCTCACGTCTCCGACCCCGGTTTCGGCGTTCACGCTTTTGTCCACGACCTCGAGTCCAATGGCGCTATAAAAAGCATGAGCGATACGGGTCTTCCCGCCACCCGAAGGGCCCTCTAAATAGCTCACGTGATACCCATATTTCTGATCGCGCGCCAATTGGCACAAAATCATTTTTTCAATGCCAGTCATCGCGAAGTCCTTAAAAACCTCTTCCACCGTAGCCGTTGGATGCTCTTGCAAGTACCTCTTGATTTCCTGGGAACTTTCGATTTCGACGCCGTCAAAAACAAGATTGCCGTTTTGGGTAAGCGTAATCTCAGGTTCATCCAGTTTGTTCCCGCTGCCTGAAAATATTCTTTGAAACGTTTCCCAATCCTTTCGGTCTCGAAGCTGCAAAATCAAATAAGCCCGGGCTTCATGTTCAAAAACCCGTTCAGGATCCACCTCTGGATGCTCTTTCAAATAACCCTGGACGCGCAAAGCGACCTGCACCAAATCCATCAAGCTCCAATTTGGATCGTCCTGCCATTTTACGACGCGTAATTTTTCAATGAGCGCCCATAGCTTTTCTTCCGTCCGGAGGTCAACACCCGTTCTTTTGGAAATCGAGCCTTTTTTGGATAACGGGATGGATTGCGTGTGGTACACCAACACCCGGTTCAAAAATGAATCATCCCGTATCATCGATTGATGATCCATTGTGAAAATAAATTGCGCGTTCGAGGGAACTTGGATGTCATAGCCCCTATCCGGTACGTTGACTTTTTTTTCCCACAAAACGGGATTAAGCAGCACGCGCACGCGTCCAGGGAGCGCCTCGGCATTATCGAAAATAAACGTGTAGCGACCGTCCGGATCGTTCTGGGCCTTGCGGCAGAGTTCCGTCAAAAACCCGTCGCGCCATTCCATTGAATCCTGCCATCGGCCTTTGTTCTTTAAATATGCGGCGACGGCGGCGCGCAAAGCTTCATCGGCCAGCAATTCATCGACATGGTGTTCCAACTCCTCGCGAAGACTGGCGTTGTTTTCGGGGATATCCAGTACCGCGCGCAGAGCTTCCGCTTTCTCATTGTTCTCAGCTTTGCTCAATACGGCTCTGATTTCAGCCTCTTCAATGGCCAGCTTTGGCATGAACAACCCGAACATGTCTTTTCTTTTAGCCAGGGCGCTGGCGGCAAAGCGGACGGTTCTGCCATCTCCTTTGTCGATTTGCGATAAAATACCTTCGACAAGAAGCGTGTCGTCCGGCTCTGTCACCAATAATAACGGGCGCGAAACCTGATAAGAACGCTCGATGACAGTATTCAGCGAAACCTCGAATTCAGAACCTGCTTCCGGGGTGAGAACATGATCTTTCTCATAATCACCGAAAGCCATGATCCGGCGTATTTGGTCTTTTCCGCCACCCTTAAATTCACCCAACTGCTCAGCCTTGAAAATGATCTTCTGGCCTTCACCGGATTGTATGAGCGTTTGATAAAGCGCTTCCACGAACTCCTCGCGCGCTTGGCGCGTTTCCAGCACACGCGCGTAAATATTGTCCGCAGTTAGAATAAATTGGCGAATCACGTTTCCCAGTTGATGCGTGCCATCGCGATTAATATTACTCAAATAATATAAACTGAAATCCACATAAAAACGCCTTAACTCACGCACGGTCAAAGAATTAGGACTTAAGCTTGAGGACTTACGCATGATTTCCTGTGCTTTTCTGAAAAGCCGGACACTCAAACTTTCGATCGCATCCAACTCGGCGGAAGTCAATTCGGTACGTTTTAGAATGCCGAAAAAAAGTTCGCGGTGTGCCGTGACAACTCCGAAAAAATACCCCTGGTCAGAAGAGGTTGGCTTGTCCATCAATACATCCCGATACGTTTTATATGTCAATCCGACCGTCAACATACTTTGACTTCTCATCAACGACAAATACATCAATGCGATCATCCATTCATTGTCACTTTGGAGATACTTTTCTGGATCAACGCTTTGCCGCATCCCTTCGGGGTTTTCCCAAATATCCGCACCCAAACGGGCTTCTATCTCCTCCCCCAGGCCTGTGCCTGGAAGATACATGATCGAAGAAAGCGATGCCTCATTTACAAGCTTTGCCATGACAGCCGCTAGGCTTTTGATCT
>JAHFFM010000242.1 GCA_023247935.1 Candidatus Omnitrophota bacterium
TTTTTTTTGATGATGTACTCAATTTCAACACCATGTTCATTTTTATTATTTCGACCCGGTCCTTTTTGGACCCTTTCCTTTCAAAAACCAAAATAGGCGGCGGGGGCGGTATCGGAGGCATTTTAAACGTTTTTGTAATCGTCATGGTGGCTTTGATGATTTTAAGAAAACCGAAGGCGCTCCAGGGCCACCGCAACCTTATTCCCTGGATTGCTTTTTTGAGTATATCGGCCGTGACTGTGCTGTTTTCGCCGGAGCCTCCCGCCGCTTTTAAGCTTTTACTAAATTTAATGACCTACGCGATGATTTTTATCGCGCCTTGTTTTTTGATTCAAAATCAAGAAGACAAGAAGTTTTGGATCAAGCTGCTTTTTATTTCTTCGTTTATTCCCATAGCTGTCGCGAACCTTGGCGTGGTGGTGAAACTGCCTATTCTGTACAGCTTCCACAGACTGCAGGGGACTTTCACGCATTCCAATATTTTGGCGTTTTACTGTGTTTTGATGACGACCATCACATTTTATATTTTAAAAACGCGTATTTTGCGTTTGTCGCCCATGCAGCGGATTTTGTGCTGGTGCTATTTTCTGGATATTTTGGGAATTTTGGTCATCACTCAAACAAGAAGCGCGTGGATGTCTTTTGCCGCTTCTTTTCTGATTTACAGCCTCATCCGGGAAAGGAAAATGTTGTTGATATTCTTGTTCGGCGGCATATTGATGCTGGCTTTGCCTCCGGTGCAGAATCGGCTCAAAGATTTGCAGTCAGGCACAGGTGTAACCACGCATGATAAATTAAATTCCATGGCCTGGCGCATGAAACTCTGGGAAAGCGCGCTTCCGTCCATTCGCGACCGGATTTTTACGGGGCATGGCTTGGGAAGCTTTGAAGTTTTATCCCCCACTTTTTTTAAATTAGAGAAAAAAGGCGCGCCCGCTCACAATGTTTATGTCGAACTTATTTTTGAAACGGGTATTTTTGGCGTGTTGTCGTATATCGGTATTTTTGTGTCGCTTCTCAAGACTTTTTACAGGAGATACCGGCATTCGGTCGGGGACATGTCCAAGGAGTCGGTGCTGCTTTTTTCTTATTTAATCGGATACATGATGGTTTGTACCAGCGACAACGCGCTGTATTATTTGGCGTTCAACTGGTATTTATGGTTTTTTGTGGGTGTGATTATTTACGCTGGCATGCTCCCTCAGGCAGAAGAAGCGGAAGCGACCGTGGTAAAGGAAAAGACAATGGATGAGTCATGATCTCGGTGATTATTCCTTCTTATAATTCCTATAAGACCATTCCGCGGACCATTGATTCTCTTTTGTCCCAGCCGGAAGCGTATGTGCAGGAGATTATTGTCGTGGATTCGTCCGATGATGAAAAAACCGCGGAGTATCTTCGCAGCTGCCGGTCGGAGCGTCTTCGCACTGTTTTTTTGGGGCAAAAAACGATGCCTGCGATTGGAAGGAATATCGGGGCTAAGGAAGCCAAGGGTCAGATTCTTGCTTTTATTGATTCGGACGCTTATGCCGCCGATGACTGGGCTGAGCAAATTTTGAAAGTGAATGAAAAGGGATGTCGCGCGGCGGGAGGTTCAATTTCGCTTCCACCTGAGCAGGAGAACAAAGGTTTGGCGCTGGTGCAATATTTTTTGCAATTCAATGAATTCAGCCCTTATGGCCTCGGCCGTGTGGCGGACTTTGCTCCTTCGTGTAATTTATTTTGCGAGCGTTCATTGTTTGAAGCTGTCGGCGGTTTTCCCGAAATCCGCGCTTCGGAGGATGTTTTGTTTGGTTTGGCCGTGAATCGCCGGGAAGCATTTCTTTTTGAGCCCGTTATCCGCGTTTTTCATATTTTTGCCGAAAGCAGCTCAAGATTTTTTTCAAACCAGCGCATGCTTGGCGAATATATTTTGATCTATCGAAGAATGCATTTTAAAAAATCGATATACAGCGGAATCATTCCTTTATTTTTGCTTCCCGGTTTCACAGCCGTTAAATTTTATAAGATTTGTAAGAGAGTTTTTCAAACCTACCCTAAGCCCATGATTATTTCTTTTTTAAAAACACTGCCTCTTTTTTTGGCCGGGCTTTTTTTCTGGGCATGGGGTTTTGCGGGCGCTTGTTTTAAGCCAAATCCGCCGGATGTGAAATAGCTATGAAAACAAGAGTGAATATTTGCGGCATTCAAATTGACAATGTCACCATGGCCGAGGTTATGGATGAGATGAACAGGCTTATTCAGGAAAGAAAGTTGTCTTACATCGTCACTCCGAACGCGGATCATATCGTCAAACTCCAAAAAGACCAGGAATTTCGCAGAATTTATGAGGACGCGGCCCTGGTTTTG
Organism: Candidatus Omnitrophota bacterium; assembly: GCA_023247935.1. Classification (GTDB taxonomy): domain Bacteria; phylum Omnitrophota; class Gorgyraeia; order 2-02-FULL-51-18; family 2-02-FULL-51-18; genus JAHFFM01. Next base: position 2,350 of record JAHFFM010000242.1, read on the forward strand.
GCGGATGGCATGTCGCTTATTTGGGCGGGAATGTTTTTGGGCACGCCTTTGCGAGAAAAAGTTTCGGGCTCGGATCTTTTGCCGGAGTTTTGCCGCGTCGCGGCGAAAAAAGGCCATCGATTATTTTTCCTCGGAGGACGCGAAGGAGCGGCCAAACAGGCTAAGGAAGTTTTGGAGAAATTGTATCCGGGGATCAAGATTGTGGGAGCTTACGCTCCACCTATGGGTTTTGAGAAAAACCCCGATGAATGCCAGAAAATCGAGACCATGATTAAGGAAGCTTCTCCGGACGCTTTATTTGTGGGATTGGGAGCCCCGAAACAGGAGAGATGGATTTACAACAATTACAGGAAGCTGAACATTCCTGTCAGCGCGGGCATTGGCGTGAGTTTTGAATTCATGGCCGGTATTGTCAAGAGAGCGCCGCGATGGATGTGCGACACTGGCGTGGAATGGTTGTGGCGGCTTTTGATGGAGCCGAAACGTCTTTGGAAACGCTATCTTGTCGAAGACCCGATATTTTTCTGGTTTGTTTTGCAGCAAAAAATTTTGAGGAAAACATGA
>JAHFFM010000064.1 GCA_023247935.1 Candidatus Omnitrophota bacterium
ATTAAAAGCCAGTTCAAAGGAAACAGCCATTTTGGAAATAAAATCCACGCGCGATTGGCGCCGATTCTGTCCTGCATCACGGCGCTTTGCTTGCGCTCCACCCACGTCAAAAGACCGGCATGGTTTAAAACCATACCCAGAAACGCGCCAGCCAGAACCAATTTAATCCAAAAATCCATCAATTTTTATTCCTTTGTGTCGTTCCTTTTTTTCCTATGATTTTATAATCCAACCCATGAAACGCCGCATTTTCTTTGGCCAAATCTTCAAAAATGAATTCGGGCCGCAAATATTGCAGGGACGACCCTTGGGGGCGCCCAGAATGGGCGGGGACAAGCCCCGCCCCTACGGCGTTAATCAAATCCCGCATAATTTCCCATGTGGCCCGCGAATCGCCCAGTTCATTAACCGCTTTTCGAATCCGCTGCACACGTCCCTCGAAATTGGTAAATGTACCTTCTTTTTCAGCATACGTGGCGCTTGGAAGCACCACATCCGCAGCATCCGCTGTGGCATTGGCGGTCCAACCCTCATAAATAATGAATGGTACTTTTTCGCGTAATGTTTTGAGCGTGTCAGCGCCGTAAATTTTGGCAATGTCATGGCCGAAAATAAAAAGGCCTTTAAACTCGCCTTTTTTCGCTTTTTCTACGAGGGGCGTAATATCCCGCTCAAAATTTTTTAAAATTTGAATCGCGCCGGATGTGTTTGGATTTTTATCTTTTTTCATCAGAAAATCGTCTTCATAACCTTCCTGGTTCGGAGCGTAGAACGCGCCGTTTTTCCATTTCAAATGACCGGCGAATAATTTTTGAATCAAAAAGAGCTCTTCATTGGTGTATTGAGGCGAGGCCAGCACTGCCCATTGCTCGGGCTTGGCCTGTTTGAGCGCTTGGGCGGTTTTTTCCAGCGCGGTTTTCCAATCGGATATTCTCTGTTGGGGCGCACGGCCGTGCGCGCCTGCGGCGTCCGATATTTTCACATCCACAATCCGGTTTTCGTCGATGAATTTGTACCCGTAACGGCCTTCATCGCACATCCACCATTTATTTACTTCCTGGTTTTCGCGGGGCTTCAAACGCATCACGCGTCCATTTTTTGACGGATAAGGCCTCGACTTCTCATAATTAATCAAAATATTGCAGCCGCGCGAACAACCCGTGCAAACGGATTCCGCGGAACCCAAATACCAAACGCGCATTTTGAAACGAAAATCTTTGTCGGTCAACGCGCCCACCGGACAAATATCCGCCACGTTTCCGGAATACTTGTTGTTTAATTCTTTCCCCGGGTAAATATCCAGCTCGGAATGATCACCGCGATTGAATACGCCGAAGTCGCTGGTTTTCGTGATTTCATCTCCAAATCGGACGCAGCGCGTGCAAAGAATGCAGCGCTCCTGGTCCAGCATGATGGTCGGTCCCACGGAAACCGCTTTTTTGGTTTTTTTGACTTTTTGGTCGTCAAACTTCGGGTCATACAAACCATAATCCATGTAATAATCTTGGAGTTTGCACTCCCCGGCCTGGTCACAAACGGGACAATCCAACGGATGATTGGCTAAAAGAAATTCAAGAACGATTTGCTGAGACTCTTTGGCTTTTTGGGATTTGGTGTGAATCACCATGCCTTCGGTGACGCGCGTATTGCAGGCAATCACGGTACGCGGCATTTTTTCCACTTCCACCTGGCAAATGCGGCAATTTCCCGCAATGGAAAGACCGGGATGATAGCAATATCTCGGCAAATCGGTTTTCGCGACCTGGTCAATCGCCTCGATAATGGTGATGCCGTCTTTGACCGTGTATTGCTTGCCGTCTATTGTAATATTAGCCATAAGCTTACCTTCCGGTTTACGAGGGACGATGGGCGAAGGACGAGGGACGCAAATTATCAGCATTTTCGTCTTTCGTCTTTCGTCCTTCGTCTTTCGTAATCCAGTCTTCAAACTCTTTTCTGAATTTCGTGATGTAGCTCTGTATAGGCCAGGCAGCCGCATCCGCGAACACGCAAATTGTTCTACCTTCCATATTTCTCGCGATGGTCAAAAGCGTGTCCAAATCTTTTAAAGAGCCGCGTCCGTCATAAATCCGGCGCACGATTTTATGCGCCCAGCCTGTGCCCTCGCGGCATGGCGAGCATTGCCCGCAGGATTCATGTGAGAAAAATTTGGTGGCGTAATAAAGCATTTTAACCATCGACGTATCCTCATCCATCACCATGACGCCTGCCGAACCCAACATGGTTCCTGCATTTCTCAAAGAGTCGTAATCCATGTTCACGTCAATTTCGCCGGCCGTCAAAATTTTGGCGGAAATTCCGCCGGGAATCACGGCTTTTAATTTTTTTCCGCCTTTGACCCCGCCCGCATGCTTTTCAATAATTTCACGAAGCGGCGTTCCCATGGGCAGCTCGTAAACGCCGGGCTTATTCACGTGTCCCGAAACGCTGAAAAGATGGGTTCCGCCATTGCCAGCCGACCCTAATTTCGCGAACCATTCGGGACCGTTTTTTAAAATATGCGGCACGCATGCCAGCGTTTCAACATTATTCACGATAGTCGGGCAGCCAAAAAGACCGACGATAGCCGGAAACGGCGGCTTCAAACGGGGGTATCCTTTTAAGCCCTCCAGAGAATTCAAAAGCGCGGTTTCTTCTCCGCAAATATAAGCACCGGCGCCGCGATGAACGACTATATCCAATTGAAAATTCGTGCCAAAAATATTTTTACCCAAATAACCTTTTTGATAGGCCTCGTCCACGGCCGCCTGAAAACGCTGAAAAGGCCGCACGTATTCTCCACGAATATACACATACGATTTATGGGAATTGATGGCAAAAGCGCTGATGATGATTCCTTCAACCAATTGATGCGGGTCACGCTCGAGAATATAACGGTCTTTGAATGTGCCCGGCTCGCCTTCGTCGGCGTTAATCACGAGATACACGGGCTTTCCGCCAGAGGCGGACCCGCCTCCGGCGGGAGGATCCTTCGGTAAAAATTGCCATTTTTTTCCGGTAGGAAAACCGGCGCCGCCAAGACCGCGAAGATTGGAAGCCAAAACTGAATTAGTCACCTCTTCAGGCTTGGAGGAAGTCAAAACTTTTTTAGCAGTGGCGTAAGAGCCGCGACTTTCGGCAATGCCTATTTTCCAGGCGTCGGCGACATTAAAATTTCGGGAGAGAATTGGTTCCATATTAAAACCTGGCGAAGAGCGAAGAGCGAAGAGCGAAGAGCTGTTGGGTCGCTGCGCGACTTTTTATAAAGGCCGCGAAGCGGCTCCAAAGCTTTTCGCTCTTCGCTCTTCGTTTTTCGCTTTTTTTATTTGAGTTTATCGAGAATTTCATCAATTTTCTTTTCCGTTAAATCCCCGTGATAGTCGTCTCCCACCTGCATCATGGGCGCCATTTCACAAGCGCAAAGACATTCCGCTTCTTCTAAAGAAAATTTCCCGTCTTTCGTGGTTTGGCCGCCGCAAATTCCTAATTTCTTTTCTAAATAGCCAAGCATTTTTTCACCACCGCCCAAAATACAGCTTGTGGACGTGCAATAACGGATATGATGCTTCCCCGCCGGTTTTTTGTGGTACATGGAATAAAAAGTCACCACTTCATGCACGTGCACTACCGGCACTTCCGTCCATTTAGAAACCCAGGCTTCGATTTCAGGCGACACGTAACCAACTTTATCCTGCGCCAAATGCAAAAGGGTCAAAGTGGCCGCGCGTTTTTTGTCGTATTTGGCTAAAATTTTTTGCGCTTCGCTGTCTAATTCATGAAGATTCATATACCCTCTTTGTCATTCCCGCAATCTTTTAGCGGGAATCCAGAAATGTCTGGATCCCCGATAAAAAAATTCGGGGATGACATCATCGATCCAATTCTCCACCAATCATATTCACGGAGCCAAACGTAGGAATAATGTCTGCGAGCTGGTCTCCGATTAAAAGCTTGGGAAGCGCGGCCACAATCGGAAAACACGGCGGTCTCACGCGAACGCGATAAGGCCTATCCGTGCCATCACTCACCACATAAAAACCAAGCTCTCCATTGGCGCCCTCCACCGCGAAATAAGCTTCACCTTTGGGCGGACGCAATCCATGACCATGCATCACGAGCTTAAAATGATTCATCAAACCTTCAATATTTCCGTAAGTATTTTCTTTGGCGGGCAAAGCCACTCTTTTATCGTCAGAATAAACAACATCGTGCGCGGGCCCGGAAGAGCCTTCCAGCGTCGGATCCGCTTCCACGATCTTGTTTTTGAAATCGCGGGTTTGGCCCATCTTCGCTTCATCCACCATGTACGCGGCGGGAATCACGCGCCCATCCATGTCCACGCAAACAGGTCCCTCCGGCATTTGCTTAAAAGCCTGCTCGACGATTCGCATGCTTTGTTCCATTTCTTCCATGCGCACATAATAGCGGTCTAAATTATCCCCTGTTTCACCCACAGGAATATCAAAATCGAGACGGTCGTACACCAAATAAGGCTGGTCTTTGCGCACATCGTACTCCGAGCCGGTTGAACGCAAAAAAGGTCCCGTGATTCCATAAGCCAGCGCGTCTTGTTTGGAAATGACGCCAACTCCTTTAAGCCGGTCCACAAAGATCCGGTTTTTATTCAAAAGTCCTTCCACTTCTTTTAAGATGCCTCTGATTTCCGTCAAAAATTTCAGTGTTTTCTCCTCAAAATCTTCGGGCAAATCGGATTTCAGTCCGCCTACCCTGGCATAAGAAATCGTCAAACGCGCGCCCGTCACGTTTTCAATCAGCTCATAAAGCATCTCGCGAGCCTTGATCATATAAAGGAAGACAGTAAACGCGCCCAACTCCATGGCAGAGGCACCCACGCAAGTCAGATGGTCCGTGATGCGGGAAATTTCACTCATGATGACGCGAATGTACTGGCAGCGCTCCGTGGTCTTAAGGCCCATGAGTTTTTCAACGGCCAGACAATAGCCGACGTTATTGATGAGCGGTGAAACATAATTCAGGCGGTCGGTGTAAGGGATGGCGTTATTGTAAGGGCCTTGTTCGCACATTTTTTCAAACGCGCGGTGGAGATAGCCGATTTCCACGTCCGCTCCGACGACTGTTTCACCGTCAAGCTCCGTGACAATCCGCACAATGCCATGCATGGCAGGGTGCTGAGGGCCAATATTTAGAAGCATCGAACGAGATTCGGATGCTTTTTGATTCGATTGTAAAGACTTGCCCATTTCCCTATTCAATTCTTGAATAATGCTAAAACGTCATCCTGAGGAGCGTAGCAACGAAGGATCTCTGCGTTCGCTTAGATTCTTCGTCCGCCAAAAAACGGCGGACTCAGAATGACGGAGTTTATTTTTTCCCCGCGCGGCTGATTTGCCTGAGAATCGCGTCTTTGATTTTCTGATCCTCAGTCAGGGACATTGCTTTCACATAAAATTCGGCGGCTTTTTCGAGGTTTCCTGTATCCTCATAAGCCAGCGCCAAACTCAAACATGCTTTATAAAAATTGGGGTCGATTTGCACGCTTTTTTCATAATACCCCACCGCCTTAGCCTGGTCGCCCTTTTTGGTATAAGAAGCGCCAAGGTCATACCAGGCAACGGCGTCTTGAGGATCCAAAACAGCGGCCTTTTCAAAATAAACCAAGGCTTTTTCAGGCTGTCCTTTTTCCTCGTAAATATAAGCGATATTGGAATGCGCAAATAAATTCTGTGGATCCACTTCAATCGCTTTTTCGTACGCTCTTATGGCTTCGTCAAAGCTTCCTTCTCTACCATAAAGATTTCCGAGCGTCAAATAAATATCAGGATTTGACGGTTCAAGCCGCGCGCCTTCCTGATAAGCCTTGATGGCTTCCTTGGGATGACTGGCCCCTTCTTCAGCCAAACCCATCGCCAAATAAGCCACCGCCTTGCTCGGATCCGCAGCCGCCGCTTTTTTGGCGTAGGCCACGGCATTGGCAAAATCTTTTTTTTCGGAATACGCCAGCGACAAATCCGTGTAAATTTCATGCCGCCCGGGATTCAAACCTTCCGCCATTTTTAATTTTTCAATGGCCTTGTCCCAATCGCCTTTTCGTCCTAGCGCCAAACCTTCTTTGAAATGCGCTTCCCAATCCCCCTGCGCCACGCTCATGCTTGTTTTATCCGCGGCCAAAACCGGCGACAGCGGATAATGCATGGCCAGCAAATTAAATGCAAAAAAAGCTAAAAAACTAAAACCAAGAAAAGAAGGTTTTGTGTCCGTCAATTCACGGGCCCAATCAAAGGTTGCCTTTTATTATAACGGTAATCTTTTCTCAAAGCATGCCCTTGAAATTGCTCGTACATCAAAATTCTCCGGAGATCGGGATGGCCTTTAAAAGAAACACCAAACATATCCCAGACTTCCCGCTCAAACCAATTTGCGGCTGGCCAAACACCCACCAACGAATCCACAACCGGATCTTTTTCCGGCACGGATACTTTTACAAAAAGACGGTGATTCTTTGTCGAGGAATAAAGGTTGTAAACGATTTCAAAACGCGATGCTTTTTCCTCCCAATGCAAATAATCGACCGCGAAAAGATCCATCAAAACGTCAAAATCAAATTCAGCGTCCTGTTTCAAAAACTCCATGACTTTTTTGAGCGACTCGCGCTTGATATAAATCAAGGCGTCGCCCTTTTGATCAATCGCTTCGGTGATGTCGCCTGAAAATTTGGATTTGATTTGGTCTATTAAATTCATGATAACCCCTGTCATTGCAAGCTGATAAACCGTGTCATTGCGAGCGCAGCGAAGCAATCTCTGCGCAGAGATTGCTTCGCTGCGCTCGCAATGACACGCTAAACTTCCTGCTTCTGTTTCTGAATTTTTTCCTGCAGCTTCATCAAGCCGTCCAAAACATTTTCCGGACGCGGCGGGCATCCGGGAATATACACATCCACCGGAATAATCGTATCAATTCCCATCACGGTCGAATAATTATCATAAAATCCGCCGGTGCAGGTGCAAACGCCGAAAGCCACCACCCATTTGGGTTCGCACATTTGCTCATAAATTGTTTTTAAAACAGGCGCCATTTTATGGCTGATGGTGCCCACCACAAAAAGTACGTCCGATTGACGGGGAGAAAATCTCGGAAAGCCGGCGCCGAAACGGTCCACGTCATAATGCGAGCAGGCCGTGGCCATGTACTCCATGCCGCAGCAGGCGGTGACAAAGGGGTATTGAAAAATCGAAAATTTTCTGGCCCAGCCGATAGCATCCCCGAGCTTCGAGGTCATGAGGCTGAATCTTTCAAGATTAGGGGTTGCTACTTCTCCCACTGCAAAGCTCCTTTTTTCCAGGCATAAACATATCCGAGCATCAACACAAATACAAAAGTGAACATTTCAAAAATCCCGGTCCATCCTAATTTTCTCAAAATCACGGCCCAAGGAAAAAACCACACAATTTCCACGTCAAAAAGAATGAAAAGCATGGCGATAAGATAAAATTTGACGTTCATCCGGCCGTTGACGATGCCAATTGGCTCTATTCCGCATTCAAACGGCTCGGCTTTGACGGGGTTCATTTTGTTTTTGGGGCCCAGGAGTGCGTTTAAAATAATGATCAGGGTCGCAATCCCCCCCGCTAAAAGAAAAGTGACAAGAATGCCGATGTACTCGCTCTTTTGTTCCATAAGTCCTATAAAAAGAATACGTTACGATATAAACTTTAAAATTAAAATGCTGTCTATATTCATTATAGGGTTAGCAGGTTCTTGCTGTCAACAAACACGTCTTACCGGAACCTGAGCGGATATCCCAAAGCGTACTACTGCGGGATCAGAGCGTGTTTGTTCAATCCAAAAACGGCTCAATCCAATTTCTGAACAACTTCAATGCATCTGCCGGCACCACGATTGGGAAATCGACAAGCTTATTCACGCCACGCGCCATGAAATCGCGCGTGTTCCAAGTCACAAAAGTGGAAACTTCAGCAAAATGGGCGGCGCATAGAATCGCTGCATCGCCCTTATCCAGTTTCTCCAAAAACGGCTTCATATCAACCACCGATGGATTCGGCACAACCTCCGGTTTTAGCTCTTTCCAGATTTGCCGACTTTCCTGAACCAGATCAGGAAACTTTCTTGTCACTACCCTGTCTATTTCTGTGACGACCTCTTCGGAAACGACCATACCAACCGTTTCTGTCGCCGCCAAGTTTAAAAGTTCTCGAGCCGCGCCAACGGGTGATCGCAAGCCAGCAATATATGCGCTGGTGTCGAAGAAAATCCTGTATTGCAAGACGCTCATTAGGATTTTTCTTTGCGGATTTTTCTCAGATCTTGCAAAAGCTCGTCCAGGGTAATGCCTTTTTTTTTGGCTTCCTTCGAAAACTTGTCAGCAAAGGCCTCGAATTTCGAAGGTCCGGGAGCAATAAAAATGCCGTTTCCCACCTTCGCCACTGACAAAATCGAATCCTTCGAAAGATGCAGTGCCCGCCGAATACTCATTGGGATTGTCACTTGTCCTTTTTCTCTCATCCTGGTCACCATGGCTTTTCTCCTATTTTCATACTTATTCCTATTTTCTAACAAAAACGTACCACAGACAGGGGTGGATTTCAAATAACAAAGCGCCCAGCCAAATCTGACTTTTTATCAGATTTAACCGGACGCTTTAGGACATCCGATTGACGAGGGCTTACTTTGGAATTTAAAATGCCCCGCGCCTGCTTCATCAGTGATAGGTTTGCTCATCCCTTTTCCTCAAAGCGATGATGGAAACAACCTTGTCCTTATCGTCGACATCGTAAAAAATCCTGCAATTTCTCACTCGAACGCGGTACTGCGCAAGATGATGAAAAATATCCAGAGGGGGTTTGACTTTCGTGACGCCATGCGGCCGCGGTTCATTTGCGAGATTGAGAACGGCTTTCATAACTTCTTCTTGAACCGGCAAAGAAAACCGAGATAGTTCTTTTTCGAAATGCCTTTGGATGGACGGATGATTGAAAACAACCTTATATTTCATACTTCAAGATTGATTTCGTCGGGCCTTAAATTTTTTAAATGATTCGGCGACTGAAATGGACTTTACGTGTTCGTTTCGCGCGCGGCGGGAAAGCTTCACCCATCCGGCCAGCGCTTTGTCTTGCATCTCTTCCAGAGTTTCCGAGATCTCCACCACCACATCGTATGGCAAAATCACGCGTTTGGGGCGGCCACGCTCGGTTACGACGATCGGTTTTGAAGTTTTTAACCGCTGGGAAAGGTGGTTTTTCAGATCACGCACCCCAATGTGCGTCGCCCTTAATATAGAAGCAGCTAGCGTCATGACTTTCCTCCATGTGGCTACTATTGTAGCTACATTAAGTTTAGCTTACAA
>JAHFFM010000065.1 GCA_023247935.1 Candidatus Omnitrophota bacterium
TCTTTTTCGCAAAGCCGTAAAATTCTCGCCGAAAAACTAACGCTTCTTTTTGGTAATTTTGAGCGTGTTTACTTGGAAGCATTTGATTTTAACACCGCTTTTGAGTTTATTGCGGAACGGATGGCGCCTTTGCGCGTTCCTGAGACCATGAAACATTTTGTTTTATCTCTTACTGACGGCCATCCGTTTCTTTTAGAAAATATCGTTTCACGCATGAAGGAGCTTGGACTTGCTAAGGAAGAATCTGAGGTCAGCCGGCAAACCATCGCGGAAGTTTTTCTAAAATTATTCTATGAATCGCAGGGCGTGTTGAATCAGTATTTTTCAAAATTAATTTCTCCCTGGACTCAGGCGGATTCCAAGGGCAGCCACGTGCTGATTTTGACGCAAATAGCCAAAGGGAAGAACCGGTTGAAAGATATCGCCGCAAGCGTCAATCGCAGCCAGCGGGAAACCTCGGTTCAGCTGCAGGAGTTGATTGAGCATGAATTAATCGTAAAAAACGGAGTGTTTTACCGTTTTCACAACAAGACGTTTAAGTTTTGGCTGGTAGAAGTTTATGAGAAAAAGGAGCTCTCGCTTTTGGGGACAAGTGCGAAAAGCGATAGCTTTATCAGTCGTATGATTGAGCTTTTAGATGAAGAGGAAGGCTTCTTCCGTATGGATGTTTCGGAACGCCTTCTAGGTCTTCTCAAAGAATTCAGGAATGATATTGTTGAATTCGGCGAAAGAAAAAGACAGTTGCCTCATTTTTCAGAGTTTTTGAATGTGGCTGCGTGTGTTTCGGCTCCGAATAAGCCCGCGCGCGACATCATTGCCAAAGGCCATGGCCGCTGCTGGGTATGTAAAATCGTTGAAGAAAAAGCTACAGAGCAGGAAGTTTTAGATTTGGTGCAAGGCTCCCAAGGCAAAAAAGAAAGTTCCACCAAAGTTCTTTTGGCGCTCAAAGGAATGGAAGAGAACGCAAAATTACTCGCCAAAGAGAAAAAAGTTTTTACACTGACACTTTCCCGCCTGAATCTTTTGATGGATCTTTACGGAAAATCGCCGATTATCCATCCGGAAAGAATTCCAACCCCGGTGCCGGCCGCATAATGTAAAATGACTGGTATGCGTCAAGGCCAAGGAATCCATCGTAACACTTTAGAAAAAGAAGAAAAAAAGTTATTAGCTCCATACGCCACCAAAAGCGCTGAAAGCCGTGGCCGAATTCATCCGGAAAAAGAGCATCCTTATCGCACGGCGTTTCAACGCGATCGTGCCCGCATCATCCATAGCACCGCGTTTCGCCGTATGGAATACAAGACCCAGGTTTTTGTGAACCATGAAGGCGATTATTACCGGACGCGGTTGACGCATTCTTTGGAAGCCAGTCAAGTCGCGCGAGTCATTGCCAAAGTTTTGGGATTAAATTCGGATCTTGTCGAAACCATCACGCTTGCGCATGATTTGGGGCATACGCCGTTCGGGCATGCTGGCGAAGATGAGTTGCGGGAACTCATGAAAGAGCATGGAGGCTTTGACCATAATCTCCAAAGTTTGAGAATCGTGGATTATCTGGAGGAACGATACCCGGATTTCCGCGGCCTGAATCTTTCTTATGAGACGCGCGTGGGTCTTTTTAAACACCCTGAGCTTGTTAAAACCGCCGAACTTTTGGGGATGGGCACATTCCATGATTTTTTATCGCCGTCTCTTGAATCGCAAGTTGTGGACGTCGCCGATGAGATCGCTTATGATAACCATGACATTGATGATGGTTTGACTTCCGGGTTGATTAAAGAAGAGCAGCTGGAGAAGATGGAATTATGGCGCAAAGTCAAAATGTCAATCAAGGCTGGCTTGATTAAAAATCCCGAAGTTCGAAAATATCAAATCATTCGAGGCCTCATTAATTTAGAAGTCACGGATTTGGTAACCCAATCTCAAAAGCAAATACGTAAATACAAGATTCAAAAACCGGATCAAGCCATGAAAATGGAACATTTTCTGATCGGTTTTAGTCCCGAGCTGGCAAAACAGCGGCAGGAACTCAGAATTTTCTTAAAAGACGAATTATACCGTCATTACCGCGTGGTCCGTATGAGCGATAAGGCCAGGCGTTTTTTGAGGGCATTATTTGAGGTTTACATGTCTAAACCTGAACAGCTGCCTCCAGGCAGCCAGAGGCGTCTCAAGGGTGAGGGAGCGCCCCGCGTGATTTGTGATTATGTGGCGGGCATGACAGATCGTTACGCCCAAGATGAGTACAAACGTTTTTTTGAACCTTTTGAGAAAGTTTAACGGAGGAGTGAGTCATCACTGGTGACAATAAAGAGCTGTTTGAGAATTTTCAAAAAGATGCAGCTTTAAAAAATTTTAAAAATAGCTTTTCATCTTTACTGCCCGAGGCGATTTGGTGGATTTTACCCAAATTGCATCTGAAGCCCGCCCAATGGAAGTCAGCCGCGGAGGCTTCCGCGAAAATTTGGGATTCCTCGGGCCACCATTCCGTAAGCCATTTTCCAAAAAAAAGTTTTTTAATTTTTCGTAAATTACGTGAAACAGATCAGCCTTTTTTTTCCGCTTTGCCGGACGGAAAAGCGATTCTTTGTTTTCCGATTTTACTGGGAACTAACCTAGCCGGTTATTTGGTGATCTCAGACGTTTCCATTCAAACTAAAGAAGTTTTTCCCGTTATTTCGTATGCGTTTAGGCTTGTCGCGGATAACTTTTGGAAAAGCCAGGAGCTGAGCCGGTTATCCGCCACCATCCGCCCAAGAGCGATCGCTCTTTCGACGGTGCATACCGTGCACCGCATTATCAATTCCACTTTGAATTTGGATGAATTGGTCTCCCGATTGGCTCATTTAACGGCACAGGTTTTAAGAACGAACCAATGTGCGCTTTATTTGTATGATAAAAAAAATGGCAAACAGGAGCATCTCGTTTGCAAAGCGCTCGTGGGCTATCCAAAAAAAAACAGCCAGGAGAAGAATTTAATTCCTCCCGGTATGCTTGAGATCCGGGTCGCCAAATCCGCCGACATTCAGCTCCGGAAGAAAATATTGTGTATCCCGCTTATCGATGAGGATGTTATCGGTGTTGTCACGGTGTCAGGGAAAAAAGACAAAAAAGATTTTAACCAATTTGATCTTGAAATTTTAACGACGCTGGCCGAAGAAGCCGTGATCGCCATTAAGAACGCCCAACTTTACGAAGAGCAGAGGCGGGTGACGCTGGACACTATCCAATCCTTGGCCGTTATCCTGGGAAGCCGTCTTCCTCAGCAGCCTCTTATTTCGCCGGAAGTATTCGCGCGAATGGCGATGAAAACCGCGGAAACGCTGTCTTTATCCGATGAGCAGAAGCAGGCGCTTCATTATGCCGCGCTCTTGAAAGAAACCACCAAAATCGGCATCCCGGATGAAATTCTTAAAAATCCTTCGAAATTAACGGGTGACCAGATGAGCGCGCTTCGCGAACACCCCATGTTCGGCGCGAAAATCGTCCAAAAATTTGAAAATTTAAAAACCGTGGCGCCGATCATTCTTTACTCACGCGAAAAATATGACGGAACCGGTTATCCGGAAGGCCTTAAAGGCGATGAAATTCCCATGGGCGCCCGCGTATTTTCAGTGATGAACGCTTTTGAGGCCATTGTGGTGGGTCGGCCATGGAGAGGGCGTTTAACGCAGGGCGAGGCTTTTGCTGAGCTAGAGCGAAATAGCGGAACTCAATTTGACCCCAAAGTGGTCGAGGCGTTTGTGAGGACCGTGAAAAAAGAAAGTCTTTATAAGCGAATTAAAAGCCAGTAAACCGAAAGCTTTCCGTTGCGTTTTTTTATTTTTTTATTGATTGTTCTGGCGGTCGCGCTAGCCGGTTTCTTCTTTATTCCGAACTTCCTGCTTGATAAAAGTGTTTCTTTTTTCTTCTCTAATAGCGTGAAACATCCGGTTATTTGCGAGCATGTTCAGATTCTTTCTTTAAGGCAAGGTATCCGTTTTTTAATTGCAAAAGTGGATATGGGAAAATTGCCCGGATCCAGCACAATCCCGCTCGAAAAAATTCTGATAGAATCTACCCAGAACAACCGTGTGGTTTTTGAAAATTCCCACTGGCTTGTGATTTTCAAAAAAAAAGGAACCTTTGTGAAATTAATCCAGGCAAGAATCGGAACCATTCAAATAAGGGGTGGTTTTTTGGTGGACCGGGACAGGAGTTCTAAATTTAATTTGCGTTTACGCATCCCGGAGAAATTGACGGGATCGTTTTCTAAAATAATGGGAAAACGTTTTGCCGGTGACGGTTATAGAACTTCAAAAATTTCGTTTATGAAAGGACATTTAATGCTTTGGGATAAATTTGGTCCCGTGCTTGAAGCGAGGTGGCAGTAATTGTATACTAACGCCATGTCTGATTCGAAATTAAAAGAAACGCAGCAAGAGCTTTTTACTGAATTTTCTCCGGTTCCGCGGAAACAGGAGCGCTTTCCGAGTCTCGCGAAAACACAGAAGCCTCTTTTGTTAACCACCAACACTGAGCAATTATTGCTGACCGGTATTGTTTCTATTTTGGTGTTTTGCGGCGTATTCTTTTTAGGGGTTTTGAGGGGAAAGGCAATTTCGCATGGGCTGGCGCAACCTCCGGCTGTTTATGCCTCGCCCAGACGGATTAGCAGGCCTCCTGCGCAAAATATACTTGTGGCTGCGACTCTCCGCACGCCTCAACCTCAGTCTATTCAACCCATTAGAAATGTTCAGTTTGCGGCGCGCCCTGTTGCTGTCCAGACAGCGCCGGTAGCGACTCAACCGATTCAGAATATGCAGCACGCAACCATTTCAAATGATACGAATAAACCTTACACGATCCAATTGCTCACGCACCGGAAAAAAGAGCTTGCAGAGGGAGAGGTTAAGAATTTAAAATTGGGAGGTTTTTTTAGTTTTATCATCCCAAGCGGGGAGTATTATCAGGTTTGCGTGGGTCAGTATGCCTCAAAAGAGGAGGCTAGGCTGGACTTGGGCCGTTTTTTGACCAAATATAAGGATTGTTTCCTGCGCCGCAAGTAATGTGCTATAATAATCAGCTCAATTAAAGCTTAGAAGAGGGGTTTGTGCCATGTCTATTCATTCAAGTTTGCGGGTTTCATCCGCCGGTAAAAAACATCGCTCAGTATTGAAGCGCTATGAAAGGCTTAAAATGCTCAAAGATAAAAGTCTTTGGAGCGAGGAAAAGTCTGCGCTTGGTATTCCTAAAGTGAAGATGCAGCGCATTAAAGTTAAAAAAGAAAAAACGACAGCTGAAGGCACTGCCACAGCCGTAGCAGCCGCTCCTGCAGGCGCAAAAGCGGCCGCTGCGCCAGCCAAGGCCGCCGCCCCCGCCGGAAAAGCCGATAAAAAATAGTTTTTTGAGGCCATAGGTGAGTCAAATAACCATCGAAGATTTTAAAAAAATAGATCTTCGTGTCGCTAAGATTTTAGACGTACAGGAAATCCCCGGCGTGGACCGGTTGTGGAAACTCGAAATCGATTTGGGCTCTGAAAAAAAATCGATTGTCGCGGGAGTCAAAAAATTTTACACCGCCGAGCAGCTTCGCGGTAAATCCATCGTGGTTATCAATAATCTCGTGCCCAGCGTCATCCGCGGCGTGGAGTCCAACGGCATGCTGCTTGCCGCGAAAGACGAATCCGGACTCACGCTTATCACGGTTGATAAAGACATTCCCGCAGGCAGCGCTATCGGATGAAAACAATTCCCGTACGTCTGAAGGAAAGATCGTACGATATTTTAATCGGCCAGAACCTTTTAGGTTCTATTGGCACCTCCTTTCGCAAAGCTGGTTTAGCGGACCGCCAGTTTATCCTGGTTTCCCAAAAGAATATCTGGGCCCTCTTTGAAAAGAAAATTTCCGAGTCTTTTGCTAAAGAACAAATTCAATACAAGCTTTTCCTGCTCCCTTCGTTAAAAAGCTCCGAAGCCTGCAAAACCCAGGCGGTTTGGTCCCGTCTGATTAAATCTCTCGCGTCTTTAGACGGGAAAAATAGATCGCTGGCTCTTTTGGCTTTAGGCGGCGGCGTGGTGGGTGATTTAACGGGTTTCGCAGCCGCTGTTTACCGTCGCGGCATTCCATACGTTCAGATTCCAACCACCTTAACCGCTCAGGTGGACTCCGCAATCGGGGGTAAAACCGGCGTGGATTTACCTGAAGGAAAAAATTTGCTCGGCTGTATTTATCAGC
Source organism: Candidatus Omnitrophota bacterium (assembly GCA_023247935.1). Lineage (GTDB taxonomy): Bacteria > Omnitrophota > Gorgyraeia > 2-02-FULL-51-18 > 2-02-FULL-51-18 > JAHFFM01. The sequence continues at coordinate 6,221 of JAHFFM010000065.1, forward strand.
CTGCTATGGTGTTGAGCGACATTTCCGCGCTTTCCAGCTTGCCGGACCGCCACTGGAGCGATGGATTCGCCGAAGTCATTAAATACGGCATGATTCAAGACGTGTCTCTTTTTGAATTATTGGAAAAAACGGGATTACAGGCTCTTCGCGGCGACGCCGAAAAATTCGAAGAGGTGATTGAGCGCTGCGCAAAAATCAAGGCGGATACGGTGGAAGCCGATGAATTTGATAAAAAAGGCGTGCGAATCGTGCTTAATTTTGGGCATACCGCCGGGCACGCGATTGAAGCCGCATCCGCTTATTCCAGGGCTTATACGCATGGGGAAGCGGTGGGCGTTGGAATGCTTGTGGCTTGCGACATCAGTCGAAGTTTGGGTGTTTTAAAAGACGCCAATCTTACTCAGCGGCTTGAAAAGACTTTGATGAAATTTAATTTACCGCTTCATTTTAAAGGCGTTTCAGCCGGTCAGGTGCTTGAAGCGATTGGCTACGATAAAAAATCCATCCAAAAGAAAAACCGGTTTATTCTTCCCGTTAAGCTTGGGAAGGTAACAGTTGTCAAAGACATTCCGTCGGAAGTCATTCAGTCCGCCCTTGAAGGCAGAAAAGGCTAGTTTTTAGCTATTGACGGGAATAACGATTTTTTCGCCCTGGCGGTTCAGAGTGACGAAATTAGGTGTTACCTTTTCGAGAGTGGTTTGCGAGTCGATTTTTTCTCCCACCTTCACAACTTTTCCATTAATCAGGCAATAAGACTCCGACTGCGAATAAACCACGCCGCTTAAGGCGAAGTCGGGAAAGGTGCCGTTTCTGGGGATGGAGAATGAAGGTGCTGAAGAATTGGGTTTTGTGGGCGTTTCTTCAATCCCGAACTGCTGCAGGCGCCCTGACAAACTTTGTAATTTTGTCGTCATCAGGTTTTGAGAAGGGCTTCGAAAGAGCGGCGCTATAATCGGACCCGTGACCAGCATCATAACTATAACGATAAAAAAAGGCCCCCAGTTCATTGAATTTTTTTTTCGATGAACTTCAGCCGCCGGGCGTATTTCGGTTTTTATGGGAGCGGGCCTTCCGGTCTCAAAGGTTGAGGATTTTAAGACCTCTGTTTTTTCTTTCATAGGTTGACCCGCTTTTTTTAATGCGTCATTGATGATGCTCATACGACAGCCCCTTCTAATTCGTGAATTGATTTTTTAATCATTTCGCCGGATATCCGGCGTTCTTCCAAGACAAATCCTGTTAAAAGCGCTTTATTGCAAATCATGTTGATGAGTCGGGGGATGCCCTGGGAATATTTAAAAATTTCATCAATGGCGGACGGCTCAAAAATCGGTGCATGCCCATTGGCTCCGGCAAGCTTTAGGCGGTGAAGAATATACATCTCCAATTCTTCTTTATTTAAAGCCTGGATGTGATAGCGCACCGCAATTCGCTGTCTCAGCTGACGCAAAGAGGGCGCTTTTAATTTTTCCCGGAGTTCGGGTTGACCGACCAAAATAATCTGAAGCAGTTTTTCATTTTCTGATTCAAGATTGGACAGCATTCGCACTTGTTCTAAAAGTTTTGTGCTGAGATTTTGGGCCTCGTCGATAATGAGAACCACATTATTTCCCTCAGCCAGCTGCTCCAGCAGAAAACGGTTCAATTCAGAAAACAGGCCACCTTTATTTTTTTGAACGGTTTTAATCCCGAAATCTTCGATAATTGTTTGCATAAGCTGCAGTTCAGACATATTGGAATTAAAAATAAAAGCAGTTTTAGTTTTTTCGTCGAGCTGATTTAAAAGCGCGCGGCAAATTGTGGTTTTACCGGTGCCCACTTCGCCCGTAATTTCGATAAAGCCCACGCGTTCCCGGATGCCGTACATTAAATGAGCCATTGCCTCTTTATGGCGTTGGCCCAAAAAGAGGAAAGAGGGGTTACTGGTTATGGAAAAAGGCTTTTGCGTTAGCGCAAAAAAGGATTCGTACATGATGTTACCTGGCTTAAGTTTAGCAATCCATTTCAGCCAATGTAAAGCTTTTTTTAAAAAAAAATTGACACATTAGTTATTTTTATTTAAAATTGAATATAATACTTAGTACTGATGCACAATAATACTCATGGAGGCAGGCGAGGATAATGAGGAAAACTTTTTGGACAGGCGTTACGGTGAATGTCATGATTTTTGTTTGCATGATGGCCACGGTTTGTTATGCCCAAGACGCTTTCACGAAACTTGGTCGAGGCGTCGCGAATACTCTTACAGGCTGGGTTGAATTACCTAAAAATATATACAATATAAGCATAGAAGATAACGCTTTCGCGGGGATGACCCTTGGCTTGGCCAAAGGTGCGGGCATGACTTTTGTGCGAACCGGTGCCGGTATTTATGAAATTGCAACCTTTCCTTTTCCTTTGCCTGAAAATTACCGGCCAATACTCGAACCGGAATACGTTTTTTAAATTTTTCATTTTCCCGCAAAAATAACTCTCAAAAGCCCCTTAGAAGCCTTTTTTCTGCTTAAATTTAACCAATTTTAACAGCTTTAATTTTGCCTTGACACAAAAAGCCTAATTTGTTTTAATAAATATTATCCTTAATTGGCCGAAGTTGAGGCTTGAGCAAGGGAGGGAATATGAATAAGAATCTTCTACAAGAAGTTGAAGCGGATAGTTCAGATAAGGCGTTGACCACGGAAGATGCTTGTGAGTTTTTAAGTATTAGCCGCCAAACGCTTTATAAGTTAGTCAAATCCAAGAAAATCCCCGGAAGAAAAGTGGGTGACAATTATCGTTTTTTGAAAAGTGATTTAATTCGCTATTTCAAGAATGACTAACTCTTCCCAGTTGAATCAAAATTCTTCCGAGCGCCGGAGGTTTATGCGTTTTTGTGCGCCTCTAAACCTTGAATTTCGCACTTTAACTCTAAACCCCATCTTTGGAAAGGCCTTGGTTAAGGATTTGAGCCGCGAGGGGTTACGCGTGGACATGAAAGACAAAGTGGGCTTGGGCACGCCCGTTGAGGTGTGTATGGATGTGCCTGGGGATAATTTGCCCGTGTTTGCCAGCGGGAAGGTTGCCTGGGCTGATGGACTTCAAGCGGGTATACGTTTAACGAAAATAAGCCAGCATGACCGTGTC